>JAGLSI010000009.1 GCA_023135835.1 Minisyncoccota bacterium | reverse complement strand
AAAACTTCAGCTCGTTTATCTTGAACTTCACGGGCTGATTTCTCAGCATCTTTTTTGAGCTCTCCTTCTGGCTCAACTTTTTTAATATTAAGCCGTCGAATTTTAATACCAAGATCATGATCATCCCCGAGCCCGTTTTTGAGAACTTTAGACAAAAATGCTGTTGCTTCATTAACATTTTCTTCAGTAACTTCCTCTCCAAAGCTCCACTCCTTACCATTTTCATCTTTAATTTTAGTTCCAACAATAGAAAGGATAAGATTAGCACTCATTATTTCTGTAGCAAAAGTCATTTGCTCCCAAGTTTTTTTTCTCCCCATCCCACGGATAACTTCTGCCATTCTATCTTCAATAATTTGTTCTACACCAGTTTGTCCACCACTATCAGTGTAGGCAATAAGACTATCTTTATCTGGAACCCAAGTAATTGAAGCTGTAACTTCTACTGCTCCTCCGCTTTTTACAGCATTACTTTTTGTTTCACCCTCTTTTTTTGTAACATCCTCAGAAACAATACAACGAACATTTGAAAATATAAAGTCTCTATTTTTTTTTGTTATGTTTATTAACATAACACCATAGAGATAGGGAAAGTAAGGAGCAAGAAGGGTCCATCCCTCGCTTCTTACTTCGTTGATTCTTTTTCCCCAAATAGTTGGAAGTCCTACGTGAGGAGGGTCAGAGGGAATATATTTGAAACCAAAAAGCATCATCAATCCTCCTGAAAAGAAAAATAAACCCCACCAGAAACTTCCTAAAAAAGCTAAAAGACTTCCTCCTGTCAATAAAACTGCCATCTGTGTTAAAATTAAAATTTTCATAACTCTCTCCTTCTGAGGTTAATATTTAATTATCAAAAAATTTTTCCAAATTCAACAGAGAATAGGGAATAACTTAAACTTTCTGTGCATATTATACTATATAAACTAAGTATAAGTCAAGGTTTGGCTTTACCTATAATATATCCTATATAACACATTGAGCTGTTTTTATTTTATGTTACAATATTTAGTATGATAAACACAGATGAAAAAGCAATAGATGAGATTTTAGATAGAGGGGTAGAACAGGTTTTCTCAGAAAAAGAAGAATTAAAAAAACTTTTAATGTCAGGGAAACAGATTAAATTATACTGCGGATATGATCCCACAGCCTCTTCTTTGCATATTGGAAATGCTATTTCAATTAAAAAACTTTCAGAGTTTCAAAAACTTGGACATAAAGTGATTTTTTTAGTAGGAGATTTTACTGCTTTGATTGGTGACCCAACAGATAAGAGTGCTGCACGTCCTAAATTAATCAAGGAGGAAATTGAAGAAAACGCAAAATATTATAAAAAACAAGCCTCAATCTTTTTGGATTTTGATGGAGAAAATCCAGCTGAAATTAGATATAACTCTGAATGGAATGATAAATTAAGCTTCAGAGATTTAATTGAATTATCCTCTAATTTTACTGTACAACAGATGTTGCATAGAGATATGTTTGAAAAAAGAATGGAAGAAGAAAAGCCAATTTATCTTCATGAATTTTTATATCCTTTAGCACAAGCTTATGATTCTGTAGTAATGGATGTTGATTTAGAAATTGGAGGAAATGATCAGATGTTTAATATGATGAGAGGAAGAGATTTACAAAAAATAATAAATAAACGAGAAAAATTTGTTTTAACTATGAAGCTTCTGGCAGATAATGATGGAGCCAAAATGGGAAAATCAGAAGGAAATGCTATTTTCTTAGACGAAAAACCTGAAAATATATATGGAACAGTAATGTCTTTGGGTGATGGTTTTATCGCTAATACTTATGAATTAATAACTGATAAACCAATAGAAGAAATTGAAGAAATGAGAAAACAAATTGAAGATGGTTCTGTAAATCCAAGAGACTTAAAAATGCAATTAGCTTTTGATTTAGTAGAGACTTTTTACAATGAACAAGAAGCGCAGAAAGCAGAAGAGGCTTTTAAGACTCAATTTCAAGAAAAAGGGATCCCAGAAAATATAGAGGAAATTGTTGTGGTTGAAGGAAAAGATATTTTAGATTTGTTAGTAGAGATTTCTTTTGCTTCCTCTAAGTCTGAAGCTCGGAGAAAAATTAATGAAGGTGCTGTAAAATTAGACGACGAGAAGGTTGCAGATTTTAATTTACCAAGTTTTGGTAATAAAAGCGAAAAGATTTTGAAATTAGGAAGAAAAATTATTAGATTAAAGGTTAAGAGTTTATAAAGTATTAAATTAATGAAAGAAAAGTAAGTTTATTAATTAAGAACTAATTATACTAAGCCTAGAATATTAAAATAGATGTCAATAAAAGATTTGAAGAGCATAATACCGTCATATTTTAAAGATGTCTGGTATTTGAACCCAAAAGCAATTTGGGACATTAAAAGCACAAGTAATAAAACTAATTCAAGTGCTACTACAGACTTAAGCGTATATAAACATTATTATGACTAAAAAAATATTGTTATCAGGGGTAAAGCCAACAGGACGACCACATATCGGAAATTATTTTGGTATGATGAAACAAATAGTAGATATGCAAGATGAATACGAGTCTTTCCCGTTTATTCCAGATTATCACGCTCTAACATCTGTTCAGTCTGCTGATAAAATGCGAGAAGATACAATTAATGTAGTAATTGATTTTTTAGCAATTGGCTTAGATCCAGAAAAAGTTAATTTATTTAAACAATCAGATGTTCCTCAGGTTACAGAATTAACGTGGGTTTTTAATTGTATTACAAAAATGCCTTATTTAATGAGGGCTCATGCTTTTAAAGATGCTGAAGCTAAAAATAAAGATATTAATATTGGAGTTTTTGATTATCCTATTTTGATGGCGGCAGATATTTTAATTCAAGATACTGATGTTGTTCCTGTGGGTAAGGACCAAATTCAACATGTTGAAATGGCGAGAGACATTGCTGAAAAATTTAATAAATTATTTGGAGAAACTTTTAAATTACCCCAATCTAAATTAGTTTCAGGATTAGAAGTAATTCCAGGAACAGATGGTCAAAAAATGAGTAAGAGCTACGGAAATACTATTGAACTTTTTGCAGAAGATGAGGAAATTCATAAAGCTATAATGAGTATTCCAACTGATTCAAAAGAGATATTAGATTCTAAAGATCCTGAAGAGTGTAATGTCTTTGCTCTGCACAAATTATTTAGTACAGAAGATGAATTAGGAGAAATAAAAAAAAGATATGTAGAAGGCGGTATGGGTTATAAAGAATCAAAAGATATTTTAATAAAAAATATTCAAGATTTTATTACTCCCTTAAGAGAAAAAAGAAAAGAAATTGCTAAAAATCCAGAAAGAGTTTTGGAAATATTAAAGCAAGGAGGGGAGGTTGCTCGACAGAGGGCTGAGGAAAAGATGAAAGATGTAAGGGAAAAAATAGGATTGATATAAGAATAATATTAAGTTAATATATAATTTATATGACAATAATGATTGATGTAGGAATAATAGTACTTTCTAGTATTATTATATATTTTGCTGGGAAAAAGTTTGCTGACGCTTCTTCTAAGATAGGTGACTATTTTAAATTACCTCGTGATGTTAAGGGGGCGACTTTTGATGCAGTTTCTAGTTCGTTACCTGAATTATTAGTGGTTTTATATTCAGTAGTTTTTTTTCACCAATTTGAAGTAGGAATAGGAACTGTTGCAGGGTCAGCTTTATTTAATCTTCTTGTTATCCCTGGAATTTGTGTTTTTGTTGCCCCGATACCTTTTAAGGTTTCTAAAAAAGTAATTAGCCGAGATGCTTTGTTTTATATGATATCGGTTTTTACTTTAATAGTATTACTTGTTTATTATAAAGTGTGGGGCTTAGGAATCGCACTTCTGATGTTAGGAATTTATTTTTTCTATTTAAAAGATATTATTAGTAATACAAGGACTTATAAAAAAGAACTAGAATCAAAAGATATAAAGAAAATAAAATTATCAAAAGAGTTTCTAGTTTTCTTTTTATGTATGTTTGTTATAGGGGTGACTACTTTCTTTCTTACAAATTCAGCAATAAATTTTTCTTATACTCTAGGAATTCCTGCAATTATTGTAGCCTTTACAATAATTGCGGCTGCTACCTCAGTGCCTGATATGATTATCTCTATTATAAATGCCAAAAAAGGAGATATTGATAGTGCTACTTCAAATGTTTTTGGCTCAAATATTTTTGATATTCTTGTTGGAATAGGATTTCCCCTTTTAATTTATGTTATTTATAAAGGCCCTGTTCTTATAGAATTTATAAACTTAGAAATTATTTTTGGTTTATTAGCGTCTGTTATTTTAATATTATATTTCTTTGCAGATGACCGTACTTTAAATAAGAAGCAAGGGGGAATTCTTATTTTCTTATATTTAGTGTTTATTGTTTATGTAGTTTCATTAACTATTTAAATAATTATTTTATTAACTTAATTTTAATAAGTAGATTAGATAAAAATAAAAATATGACAAGAACATATATAAAAGATTTAAAAGATAATTTTGACAAAGAAGTTCAGATAGCTGGATGGGTAAATATTCGTAGAGATCACGGGAAATTAATTTTTATTGATTTACGAGATAGAACTGGAATGGTGCAAATGGTAGCTTTACCCAATCATAAAGAAGCTAGTGAAATAGCAAATAAGATTCGTCCTGAGTGGGTGATAGAGGTGAAAGGGAAGGTAAATAAAAGACCAGAAAAGATGGTAAATGAAAATGAACTAAATGGGGAATTAGAAATTGAAATTTTAGAAATCAAAATTATTTCTGAAGCTCAAGAATTACCGTTTGAAAGAGATACCGAATTAAATCTGGATACTTATTTTGATTACATGCCTTTAACTTTGAGAACAAAAGAGAAGCAAGCTATTTTTAAGGTTCAGTCGGTTATTGTTCAGGCGTTTAGAAATTTTCTAGTTTCTGAAGAGTTCGTTGAGGTACAAAGTCCTAAAATTATTGGAGCAGATGCTGAAGGAGGGGCAGGTGTTTTTGAGGTAGATTATTTTGGAAATAAGGCTTATTTGGCTACTAGTCCTCAGTTTTACAAACAAATAATGGTGGGTGTGTTTGAAAGGGTCTTTATGACTGGAAATGTCTTTAGAGCTGAAAAACACAGCACTACACGGCATATAAATGAATATACCTCGTTAGATTTTGAAATGGGATTTATAGAAGACCATTTAGACATAATGAAAATGGAGAATAAGTTATTGCAGTTTGTAGTAAAAGAGTTAAAAAATAAGTGTCAAAAAGAATTTGATTTATTAGAGGCAGAAATTCCAGAAGTAGTTGATGAAATTCCTTATATGAAATTGAAAGAAGCCCAAGAAATTATTAAGGAAAATTTTGGAGAAGACTGTGTAGGGGAGTCAGATTTAGAACCTCAGCATGAAAGATGGCTTTGTGAGTATGCTAAAAAAGAATTTAATTCAGATTTTATTTTTGTTACCCATTATCCAACAGAGAAAAGACCAATGTATACCTATGAGGATGAAAGTGATAAAGGTTTTACAAAATCCTTTGATTTATTATTTAGAGGTATTGAAATTACAACAGGGGGGCAGAGAGTTCACAAGTATGAAGATTTAGTTAAAGCTTTAGAGAAAAAAGGATTAGATCCAGAAAAGTTTTCTTTTTATCTTCAATCTTTTAAGTATGGAATGCCTACTCATGGCGGGATTGGAATGGGCTTAGAGAGATTAACTGCTAAATTGTTAGGAATTAAGAATATTAAAGAAGCCACTTTATTTCCAAGAGAAATAAACAGAATTGATACACTTTTAAATAAATAATATAAATTCCATCGGTTGTACTCATGGTTGATAGAATTTTTTTATTAAATATTTAAATATTAAACGGCTCAAAATATTGAGCCGTTTAATATGGCTTAAAATATACTTATTCCAAAAAACAAACAATTATGATTTAAAATCATAATTGTTTGTTTTTTTAAATATTACTGATTTTTTACAAAGTATCTTCAATTGTCAATGAATATCTTAATCCAGTTAACATAATTATTCCCAAAACTAAAAATATATAACGGAAATCAATTAAGAATATCGTTAAGGAAGCCAATGTTGGGCCAAATATGTAAGCAATGGGTTTTGCCATTCTAAAAAAGCTTATAATATCTGAATCTTTAGCGTCAACTTTTTTGAAGAAGTATGTTTCGGACATTATGTTTATAGAGCTTGCTCCAATTCTTGTTATAAAAAGTAATGTAGCCCATACCCAAACAGTATTTGTTGTGATAAAAGAAAGTGTTATTGTA
Source organism: Minisyncoccota bacterium (assembly GCA_023135835.1). Taxonomy (GTDB): domain Bacteria; phylum Patescibacteriota; class Minisyncoccia; order Phycocordibacterales; family UBA12079; genus JAHITU01. The sequence continues at coordinate 19,676 of JAGLSI010000009.1, read as the reverse complement.
GTTATTCCTAAAATAACTATTGCTATATTTAAAATTTCTTTTTCTCCAAACTTTTTGTCAGCCAAAATACCTAAAGGTAATTGGAAAAATACAAAAGGTAAAAGCATTATAGTAAAGATAAGTCCAATTGTTTGCCAATCCAAACCTATATATTTGTGTAAATATATAGGAGTGTAAATAACCATCCAGGAATAAAAAAATTGTAATAAAGTATTTATAGCAAATATTTTGTAAATATTTTTTAATTTAAATAACTTTTTAAGTGTTTTCCAGAAGGGTGTATTTATATAAACAGGATCTTTAAAATTTTTGAAATAATAAGATAAAAGAATAATAGCAGGTATTACAGTTAACGAAGCTAGTCCATAAACTTTCCAATAATCACCATTAGTTAATAGTATTCCCACTATGAGAGGGGAGACAACCCAGGCTAAATTACTAATTGTCAGATATAAACCACGAATATTCCCTGTTTTCTTATCAGATGATTGTTCTTCTAATAAAATATCAAAATTTAAAGCTACTATAACATGGATAGTTAGATAGATAATGAAAATAGGTAATATAAAATAAATACTTTGGTTAAAAGCTAAAATAAGCAAAGAAACAATACTCATTATAGATAAAATGAGAATCATTGAATAATTCCCAATTTTTCTTAATAATCTAGGCGCAAAGGTAAGACAAACTATTGCTATAATGGAGCTAATCGTATATAAAATACCTATTATTTTTTCTGGGACAAATTGTCCTATGAAACTAGAATTGATATATCCTGGAAGAGCTGTTTGTAAGGCAAATAACAACCCTAATATGTAGATAATTAAGCGTAATTTCTTTTTCATAGACTGTATTATAACACTAAAGCACCAGAACACTAGAGCACGAGAACATTAAAACATTAAAATCTACCTGCCGGCAGGTAGGTATTAAAACACAAGAGCCTGCCTGTCGGCAGGCAGGCATAAAAACAAAACGTATTTTAGCTTTGCTAAAATACGTTTTGTTTTTATGTTTTATTGTTCTGGTGCTTTAATGACTTTATACTCCTAATATTACAGGGATTACTATAGGTTTTTTATTGGTCATTTGGAATAAATACCTTCCTATATTATCAGATACTTCTTTTTTAATTATATCAAAATCAACAGGTTTCATCTTTTTAGCATTAGTTTCTACTGTTGTTTTTGTGATATAACGAGCTTGTTTTAGTAAGTCCTTTGATTCACGAAGATAGATGAATCCTCTTGAAATAATATCAGGTGATTTTCTTAATTCACCAGATTTTACATCTAAAGTAGCAATAACCACAAAAATTCCATCTTGAGCTAAGTTTTGTCTGTCTCTAACAACAACTTCTTGCATGTCTCCAATAGAAAATCCATCTACCATCATTAAGCCTGATGGAGCACTTTCTTTTAATACTTTTATTTTATTATCTTTTGTTATTTCAATTAGATTTCCATTATCAGGAACAACTATATTTTCAGCAGGAACTCCGATTGATCTGGCAATTCCGGCGTGAATTTTAAGCATAGAATGATGCCCATATCCAGGAATAAAGAATTTAGCATTTACCTGTGTGTTTATCCAAGCCAATTCCTGAGCATTTCCATGTCCAGTAGAATGAACATCTGCTACTCTATAATGAATTACTTTTAAGTCATGTCTATAAAGGTTATCTTGTAGTCTTCGGACAGAAACCTCGTTACCTGGAATAACAGATGAAGATAGCACAATCGTATCTCTTTCATTTAAGAATATATTTTTATGTTGTTTTATCGCCATTCTCATCAAAGCTGCAAACTCTTCTCCTTGTGATCCTGTTGCTAGGATAACTAATTTATCAGGGGAATAGTTTTTTATATCATTTGAAGAAATAATAGTTCCAGCTTTAGGAGTAAATATTTTAGAAAGTTTAGCTATCTCCATGTTAGTTTTAATACTTCTTCCTTCTAAGATTATTTTTTTACCATATTTTTCTGCAATAGAAACTATTTTTATTAATCTTTCAAATTGAGAGGCAAAAGTTCCGATAATTAATCTACCGTTAGTGTTTTTTATAATTTGTTCTATGCTATCGTAGACTATTTTTTCAGGCATAGAGTATCCTGGTTTTTCAACGTTTGTAGAATCAGCAATTAAAAGAAGGTTTTTATCTTTACTTAATTCTGTCCATGTTTTTAATTCTCTGTCTGAAGGAATACCGTCTTCATGTTCTAGTTTAAGGTCTCCTGTGATAACAATATTTCCTTGAGGTGTTTCTATTGAAGAACCTAAAGACCCTGGGATTGAATGAGTAACAGGGAAAAACTTTACTTTAAAATCTCCAATTTTAACTTTTTCTCCTGCTTCAACAACATTGTATTTAATTTTAGGTTTAGTTGGGAACTCCTCCATTCTTTTTTTAATAGTAAGAGTGGTTAAATAACTACCATAAAGAGGAGGATTACCAATTCTATCCATAATAAAAGGGATTCCTCCAATATGGTCTAGATGTCCATGAGTAATTATAATTCCTTTAATTTTATCTTTTCTTTCCTCTAAATATTTAGTATTAGGAAGAATGTAATCAATTCCAGGAGTACTTTCTTCAGAAGTAAACTGAACCCCAGCATCAAAAATAATAATATTATTCTTGTATTCTATAGCAACCATGTTTTTTCCAACTTCTTCAAAACCACCTAAAGGGATTATCCTTATGTTGTTGGTTTCGGGTATTTTAATTATTTTTCTAGGAGATCTAGAAAAAGAATCTTTTCTAGGTTTTTTATTTGTATGAATTCTTTTTTTATTAATGTGTGTTTTTTTCTCCATAATACTTTTTTCTTTCATTTTTTTATTATTTTAATAATAAGTTAGTTTACTACCGTATTGGTAGTTTTAATAAATAATGTTTTTGTTTTTTTGTTTAAAGAAATAATTTCCAAATTTTATCTGTTTTTATATACCAATTATTAATGTCCAAGAATCTTTGAGAAGGTATTGTTATTTGATTTAAAGGATTGTTTTTAATTTTCGTTGAATTTATATATATAAAATGAGGAGAATAAATAAATATCGCAGGAACATCATTAAATATTTCTTCTTGAAGTTTTTCAAATTTTATTTTTTGTTCGTCAACATTATTAATAATTCTTATTTCTTCTAAAAGATTGTCTACTGTAATATTTGTATACATGGATATGTTTAGTCCAGGATCGTTTCTTTGAGAAGAATGCCAAAAGGCAAATAAGTCCATATCACGACCAATTACTTTTCCAAATAATATAGAGTCATAGTCTCTGGGGCGAATTACATTTTGATTAAGATCGCCTATTTCATATATTTTTAATTGAACCTGAGCTCCTAATTCTTCCCATTTTAATTTTAACAATTCAGCCGTTGCTTTTAATTCTGGTGTATTGGCAGTTGAAATAGAAAATGATAACAAAGAAGTTTCTTTATTAGTTATTTTTTCTAGAATACCGTCATCATTCAAAGACCAGCCGTGTTCTTTGAGTATTTCTTTTGCAGAGTCCATTCCTTTATCTGCTTCATCAGAGTTAGGTATATAGAACATGGAATTAGAAGGGATTGGACTGTCTATACTTACTCCGTAATTATAAAGAACATCGTTTATTATTTGTTTTCGGTTAATAGCTCTGTTTAAAGCAATTCTAACTTCTTCGTTAGTAAAAACAGGATTTTCATTTTGGTTAAAAAATACTCCGAATATTCTTGGTAGAGGGGTTGATAGTATTTCGTCACTAGAGCCTAGTTCTAAATTTTTAATTTCATTTGGGTTGATTGAATTTATGTTTTGAACACTATTATTATTAAAGGCATTTATTAAAGCTTCTTCATTAGCATATAGTTTTATTATAAGTTCTGTAACAAAAGGTTCCCCTAAAGCATAATCGTTGAAAGATTTTAGTGAGTAACTTTCTAGTGTCTCAGAAGAATTTCTTTTTATTTTTTTAATTTCATAAGGTCCTGAGCCAACAGGTTCTATATTAAACTGACTAAAGACAAATTGTTCAGGGCTTATTTCTCCCCAAATATGTTCGGGTAAAATTCCGAGACTAAGATTTTCTAAGAAAGGGGAGTATGGTTGTGGTAATATAAACTGAATTTCTTTATCATTTAATCTTTTTATTTCTACACCGTCCCAATTGGCTCTTTTAGGACTTTTAATTATGTTATTTTGAGTAGCATTAATAGTAAATTCAATATCTTTAGTAGTTAGTTTTTCTCCATCATGAAATTTTAAGTCATCTTTTAGTTTAAAGGTATAGACATATCTATCTTCTGATATTTCATAACTTTCTGCTAAGTCAGGAATCAGTTTTCCGCTAGGAGTCGCTTTTAGTAAGCCAGAATAAATTAAAATAGAAAGATCTTCATCTGCTTTTGAAGTAGCTAGAATTGGGTTAATAAATCTAGGAGAGCCTATAACTCCTTCTACAATACTACCACCTTGTATAGGAATTTCTACTAGAAACTTTTCATTTATATTTTTATATAAAAATATAAATGAAAATGAAAAAATAATAGTAAAGATATAAAAGAATACTTTTTCTGTGCTTGAAAAAGAATTATAAATTTTAGGAATCTTTTCTATTTTTGATTTTAACAAATCATTAAAAACTTCTTTTATTTTGTTTAACATATAAATAGATTATTTTTATATTTTTTAAAAAACATAAAAATATTGTGGTAATTTAGAATAAAACCAATGATTTTAATTACTTAGTTAATAGGTATAAGTTTATATTATAATTGCTACAAAAGCAGAGATTATAAATAATATACTTAATATTATTGTTGTATAAAAAAGAATTTTTTCAAAACCTCGCCTAGTATGTCCTCCTGAAAAATCATCTCCACCTCCAAAGGCACCTCCTAATCCCGCGTCTGATTGTTGTAATAAAATAACCACTATTAGTAAAATTGATAGTGTTATTTGTATATAAGGTAATGAATTTAATAGATTTTCCATTTCTTTCGTATGTGTTCCTGCCGATAGGGAGGTTTCTTAGTTGCTGTAATAATAACAAATTTTAAAGATTTAGCAAGTTTTTCTCTTGTTAGTATAAACTAGCAACTCTGTTGAATTATGTATAAATTCATGAAATTTAAGTTTTTTGAATGGTATTTAAATCATCAATCTTAGGCTCAACTGAGCCTAAGATTGATGATTTAATCAGTTAACTTAACTAATTTATGTGGGTTATGGTTAGGGCAATTTTTATCAGAACATCTTTCAGGAATAGTTTTTGTCCCTTCCATCATTAATGCTCCACAAGGTTGTCCTGCTTTTGCGTCACTAGGGTAATCACATATTTTCCCAGTTGGTTTTGCTTTAATAGCATTTTTACATTTTGGATAATTAGAGCAAGAATAAAAAATTCCAAAACGACCTCGTCTTTCCATCATTTCTCCATCTTCACAATCAGGACATTTTACTCCCGTCATTTTTTTCTTTTTTTCTTCCTCGTCTTCTTTGATAAATTTACATTTTGGATAATTAGAACAAGAAACAAATTTTCCAAATTTTCCTTCACGGATAACTAATTTCCCGTCTTTGCAATCAGGACACTCTTCGCCAGTTTCTTTAGGCCCTTCAATCTCTTTTCCTTCAAGAGTTAAAGCTCCTTCGCACTCTGGGAATTTTGCACAAGAAATAAATTTACCAGATTTTCCTAATTTATAAACCATAGCTGATCCACATTTTGGGCATTTGTATTTATCTTCTGCTGGCCCAAGATTAGATATCTTTTCAATTCCTTCTTTTCCTTTAATTTCTTTAGTAAAAGGATTGTAAAAATCAGTCAAAATCTTTTCATAAGTATTTTTTCCTTCAGCGATTTCATCTAATTCATTTTCCATTTCAACAGTAAAGTCATCACTAATATAATTTTCAAAATGATTTTCTAAAAATGAACTTACCGCATCACCTGTATCTGTTGGGTGTAAAGCCTTATTTATTTTTTCCACATAACCTCTATCATAAAGAGTGCGAGTGATTGTGGCATAAGTACTAGGACGACCTAAGCCTCTTTTTTCTAATTCTTTGATTAAAGAAGCCTCAGAATATCTGTTTGGCGGAGTTGTTTGTTTTGCTTCTTCTGATATATTAAGTAAATTTAAAATATCTTCTGCTTGGAGTTCTGGTAATTCAATATCTTCTCCTCGTGCAGCAGGATCAATCTTTAGCCAACCATCAAATAGTAATCTTGACCCATTAATTTCAAAATAAGGGAAATCAATGTCTTCTTTATCTCTTTTTCCAACAGAAGCAATTATTTTAGTTTTTAATAATTTGGCATCACTCATTTGGGAAGCTAAAGTTCTATTTCTAATTAAGGAATATAGTTTTTGTTGCTCCTCTGTTTTTCCGGCATTAACCACAGATAAATTAGAAGGACGGATAGCTTCATGAGCTTCCTGAGCATTTTTTGATTTTGATTTGAAAACTCTAGGTTCTAAATATTCTTTTCCGTAATTTTCAGAAATTAATTCATGGGCTTGTTTTTGAGCATTAGTACTTAAAGTAATGCTATCAGTTCTCATGTATGTGATATGTCCCGCTTCATAAAGTTTTTGAGCATGCATCATTGTTTGGCTAGGGGAGTAGCCCAATCTTGAACTAGCTGTTTGTTGAAGAGTTGATGTAATAAAAGGAGCTCGAGGAGATCTTTTTGTATTAGTTTCTTTAACTTCTAAAATTCTCCAAGCTTCCTTTTCTGCTATTTTTATAATTTTAGATACTTTTTTCTTATCCCTAGGTTCTTCAGAACAAAGTAAAGAAAACATATTCCCTGTTTCGTTTTTAACTTCAGCAGTAATTGTCCAATAATCCTCAGGTTCAAAAGCTCTTATTAGTCTTTCTCTTTCCATTAAAATTCGCAAAGCAGGGGATTGTACTCTTCCTGCAGAAAGACCGTAGCGTAATTTTTTCCAAATTAATCCGCTTAACCCATAGCCAAAAAGTCTGTCTAAAACACGACGAGCTTCTTGAGCTTTTCTTAAGTTTTGGTCAATATCTCTAGGATGTAAGATGGCATTTTGAACAGCTTCCTCTGTAATTTCATTAAAGACTACTCTTTGGGCATTAGGTATTTTTAGAACCTCTGCGATATGCCAAGCAATCGCTTCTCCTTCTCGGTCGGGATCCATTGCGAGTAAAACTTCATCAGCTTTTTTTGCTTCTTTCTTTAAAGTGGTAATAACTTTTTCCTTTCCTTTAATTACTTCATAATTAGCTTTAAAATTATTTTCAATATCAACAGCATTAGCTTTTTTAGAATTTGATTTAGGAATATCTCTAATATGTCCAATAGAAGATTCCACGACATAGTCGTTTCCTAAGTATTTTGATATAGTTTTTGATTTTGCTGGTGACTCAACAATTAATAATTTTTTCATCCCGTTAGAGATAGTTTATCAAAGATAAACATTTCTCAATTAAATTGATAATTTTTTATTCCCGTATTTATTATTTTTTCAAAAATAATTTATTCTCTCCAAATCTCTAACGGGAAGCATTGGCAACAGTAATACAATATAAAAATAAAATATGCAAGTTTTAAACTGTTGATTAGTATGCTTATTTTTTAAAAAAGAAAACAGTCCAGATAGAAACTGTTTTCTATCTGGACGAAATTCGCTGTAATCAATATAAGATTTTTTTGTAAAAACGTGTATCTCCCCACCATTTTACAAACCCGCGTGCTTTCTTTTTAGGCATCTTACATTTTCGTAAGAGAGCATAAAAATTTAAAGCATTAAAGCTGTGTTGAAAAAGATGTTTCATTTTTTTATCCCCCCTAGTATTTTTAGTGTTAGCTTATTGTTTAAACAACCTAACCACAACTATTATAATTATAAGACAATAATAATAAAAATCAAGCAATACCTGTGGATAAAAACTTATTCTAGGTATTTTAAAGTGATATAATTATATTCAATGTATTTAAAGTCTTTAGAAATAAGTGGATTTAAGTCTTTTGGTAAAAAAGCTGATTTAGAATTTAATTCTAATATTTCTGCTATTGTTGGTCCAAATGGGTCAGGAAAATCAAATGTTGCCGAAGCTTTTCGTTTTGTTTTAGGAGAACAATCCATTAAATCAATGAGAGGAAAGAGGGGGGAGGATTTAATTTTTAATGGTTCACAGACAGTTCCAAGAGGAAATAGATCTAGTGTAAAAATAACCTTTGATAATTCAAAGAGATTTTTAGACATTGATTTTGATGAAGTTGTTGTAGAGAGGCATGTGCATAGGGACGGAACAAATCAATATTTTTTAAATAAATCGTCTGTACGATTAAAAGATATTTCTGAGTTATTGTCCAAGGCAAATATTGGTTCCTCAGGACATCATATAATTTCTCAAGGAGAATCAGATAAAATTTTAAATGTTAATTCAAAAGAAAGGAAAGTTATGATTGAGGAAGCTTTGGGCTTAAAAATTTATCAATATAAAAGAATTGTTAGTGAAAAAAAATTAGAAAAGGTTCAGAAAAATATTGAAGAGGTTCAATCTTTGAGAAAAGAAAATACTCCGCACCTAAAGTTTTTAAAAAGACAGATTAATAAAATTGAAAAGACCTTAGAGATGAGAAAAGAATCAGGGTTTTTATATAGAGAATATTTTAAAAGAGAAAAAACATATATAAGTTATTGGCAGGAAAAAAATATAAAAGAAAAAAAGCCTTTAATAGAAAAATTAGCTCAACTAGAAGATAGGGTTTGTGAAGCTAAAAAGATTTTGGAAGATGCTCGCGGAGAAGATCAGAGGCCTGCTGGGTTAAATAGTTTAAAATTTCAGTTAAATGAATTAAGAAAGGAAAAAGATCAATTTACTTTTAAGTTAGGAAGGGCTGAGGGAATAATTTCTGCTTTAGAGAATGCTTTTGTAGATGAAATAAAAATAAATAACCCTAATGAGTTTATTAAAATAAGTTTAAAGAATGTAAGGGGTTTGGAATTAGATATAACTTCACAAGTTGAATTAGCTTCTAGTTTAGAAGACATAAGTCAGGTTAAGGGGATTTTAAACAGGATAAAAGAATCTTTAACTCAGTTTATTGTAAAATATTCAACGGTTCAACCTGTTGAGCCGTTGAATAATGCTGTGGTAGAAAATAAAGAAAAAGTTAAAGAGTTAAATAAAGAAAAAGAAGAAACAAAAAAACAAATTAAAGAAATTGAAGAAAAAGAAGTTGTTGTTTTAGAAAAATATAATTCTTTAAAATTAGAAATAGAAAAAGACAAAGACTTAAATAAAGATGCGGAATTAGCTGTTTTAGAAATTATGGCTCAGCAGACAGAATATAATGCTAAATTAAATTCTTTGAGAAATTTAGAAGAAAAAATTTTATTAATTGATGAAAATTATAAAAACGAATTAAATGAATCCTATTCTTTGGCTGGGCGAGATGCTGTTCAGTTTAAAGATTTAGAATTAAAAGATAGTGGAGGAGAATTTTTGGATAATGATAAAATTATTAACGAAGATAGACAATATCAAGCTGATAGGTTAAAGAAAATAGAAAGAATAAAAGTTTTGATTGAGGATGGCGGAGGTCTTTCAGGAGAGGATGTTGTTAATGAATATGAGGAAGCATCAAAGAGAGATGAATTTTTAAATAATGAAGTAGAAGATTTAGAAAAAACAGCTCAATCTTTAGAAAAATTAATAGATGAGTTAAAAGAAAAGCTTGAGGGAGAATTTCGTAACGGACTGGAAAAAATAAATTATCAATTTAAAGAGTTTTTTATTCTGATGTTTGGCGGTGGAAAAGCTAATTTAAATTTAGTAAAAGAAAAAACTTCTAAAAGAAAAAAAGATGATTTTAACGTAAGCGAGGAAGATTTAGTTAATGAAGTTGAGAGTGAAGAATTTGAAAACAATGAATTAGGAATTGAGGTTGATGTTATATTGCCTAATAAAAAAACAAAAGGGTTGCAAATGTTGTCAGGAGGGGAAAGGTCTTTAACTTCAATTGCTTTGCTATTTGCTATGTCACAAGTGTCTCCGCCACCTTTTATTATTTTAGATGAAACAGATGCTGCTTTAGATGAAGCTAATTCTAAAAAATATGGAGATATGATAGAAAAATTGTCTTCTCATTCTCAGTTAATTTTAATTACACATAATCGGGAAACAATGTCGCGAGCAGACATTCTTTATGGAGTAACTATGAGTATAGATGGAATTTCTAAATTATTATCAGTTCAATTTTCTGAAGCTGTGAAGGTTGCTAAATAAAGTTTTAGTTTATTATTAAAATCTCGCCTACTATTTGTAAGCGAGATTTTTTAATTTCTTAAACTAATTCAAAATCTATGTTTTGTTTGTCTATATCAGTTTTGACTAATTTTACTTTTATTTTATCTCCTAGGGTATATTTTGTTTTAGTTTTTTGTCCCACTAAGCAATAATGTTTAATATCCAATTGATAATAATCGTCTTTTAATGATCTTAATCCTATCATTCCCTCAGCCCCGTTTTCTACTTGGACATAAACTCCCCATTTAGTAATACTAGAAATTATTCCTTTAAATTCTTGCCCTATTTTAGTGGACATTAGTTCTACGAATTTATATTTAGTAGAAGATCTTTCTGCATTTACCGCTGCAATTTCTTGCTGGTTAGATTTTGAGGTTAATTCTTTATATTTTCTAATTGATCTTGGAGAAAGATTATTTCCTGCTAAATATTTTTTCATTAGACGGTGTACCATCATGTCTGGATATCTTCGGATAGGAGAAGTAAAATGAGTATAATAATCAAAAGCTAGTCCAAAATGTCCAATATTACTTACTGAATAAATGGCTTTTGCCATTGATTTCAGCATAGCTTTAGCGATTAAATTTTCTTCTGGTAAATCTTCTATTTTTTCTAACAGAGTATTAAGTTCTTTAGAAGAAACTTTGTTATCTTTAATTTCTAAATTAAAACCAATTGTTTTTAAAAAATCAGATAGCTCATGTATTTGATTTGCTTTAGGTACATCATGAATACGATAAATAAAAGGTAATTCAATATTTAACTCCTTTTCTTTTTTATGGATATAACCAGCAACTTCTTTATTAGCTAAAAGCATGAAATCTTCAATTAATTCATTTGTTTCCATCATTTCTTTTTCAAAAACACTAATAGCTTTTCCGTGTTCGTCTAGTTTGAACTTATACTCACTTCCTCCAAAAGAAATTGCACCTTTTTGGGTTCGTTCTTTTCGTAATATTAATGCTAGGTTATTTAAAATTTCTAGCTCTTTATAAAATTCACCCTTCTTTGTATCTAAGGTATCCTGAGCATTTTTATAAGTAAATCTTTTATTAGAATGAATAATTGTTTCTCCAAACCAACTTTCTTTAATTTTTGCATTTTTATCCATTATGAAAATAGCAGAATAAGTTAATTTATCCTCGTTAGGATTTAAGGAACATAAATCATTTGAAAGTATTTCGGGAAGCATGGGGATTGTTCTATCTACTAAATAAACAGAAGTACATCTTTCTGTAGCTTCTCTGTCTATTTTAGAATCTATTTTTACATAATGAGTTACATCAGCAATATGAACTCCGATTTCATAATCACCATTTTCTAATTCTTTGATAGATAGGGCGTCGTCAAAATCCTTTGCATCATCAGGGTCTATAGTAAAGGTAGTATGATCCCTAAGATCTTTTCTTTTAGGAATTTCTTCTTTGAAATCTTTTAGGGCTTGGTTTTTTATAATATCAGCTTCAGCTTCAACTCCATCAGGAAAGTTAGGGTCAAACCCTCTTTCGTATAATATAGCCTGCATTTCAGTTTCATTATCGCCCTTATGTCCAAGTACTTTAATTATTTTTCCTTGAGGGTTTTCTTTGGGATTATCCCAGCCAGACATTCTTACTAAGATTTTTACATCTTTACTAGGTACTTCATCATTAATAATTAAATTTAGACGAGGATAAAATTTAATGTCATCAGTTACAAGGAAATATCCTTCATTGTCTTTAGCTAGAGTTCCCACAAAATCGGTTTTAGCTCGCTTAATTATTTCAGTTATTTGTGCCTCTTTGTTTTTACCTCTCTTTGTTAGTTTAATTTTTACAATGTCACCATTTAAGGCTGTGTTTAAATTAAAATCTGAAATTTCAATGTCTTCTTTTTCCATTTTAAAAAAACCTCTTCTTTTAGCGGTTACAATAATATTTCCTTCAAGAATATTTTCTATTTTACTAATGTTTTTTTTCTTATTCATCCTATTAGAGATAATTTACAAAAAGTAAATAATCTTAATTTAAGTAGTAATTTTTCAATCCCGCCAAATCTTTAACAGGATTCATGTGTTGGATTATAACATGAAATTATTAAAACACTAAGATTACTTAAGAATTTAAAAGGCGCTGTGGATAACTATGTTTGCTCAGTGGGGGATAGTGTTATAAAATATAGGTCAAGTGGTAAAGAGTGGTAAATGCTCAAAAAACCATTTAAAATACTATGTTAATTGGAGAATATACACACACGTTAGATTTAAAAAAAAGGGTATCATTACCTGCTAAATTTCGTGCTGCGATGGGAAAAACAATGATACTGGCAAAGGGTTTAGATCATTGTATCTCTATTTATAGTCCAAAAGAATGGAAAGAGGTGATGGAGACATTACCTAGGTCAATACAAGAAGACCCTAGAAGGTATAAGAGACATATGACAAGTGGTGCCTCAGATGTAAATCTAGATTCTTTGGGAAGAATTTTAGTGCCTGATTTTTTAAAAACTTATGCAAAATTAAAGGTGAGGGTTGTTTTGGTGGGAGTTGGAGATCATATAGAAATATGGGATGAGAAAACTTGGAAGGTTTATAGAGATAAAAGTGAAAATTCAGTAGAGATGTTAGCCGAGAAGTTAGGTGAAAATGGGTTTGTTTAAAAATATGATAGAAAATAAAACGATCCATAAACCAGTTCTTTTAAATGAAATAATAGAGGGATTATCTCTTCAACAAAGTGACATTGTTTTAGATGGAACAGTTGGAGGAGGTGGGTATTTTACGAAGATTTGTTTCCAATTAGATAAAAGAGGTATGGTAATTGGTTTAGATCAGGATAAGTTAGCTTTAGAAAGAGTTGAGAAGAATCTTTCAAAACAAAATTTTAAATGTAAATCTAGTTTAGTAAATGAAAATTTTAGAAATTTAGATTTAGCTTTAAAAATTTTAGAAATAGAGAAAGTAGATAAGATTGTTTTTGATTTAGGGATAAGTTCAGATCAACTAGACAATTCAGGAAGGGGTTTTTCTTTTCAAAAAAATGAACCGTTATTAATGTCTTTAAAAAAGAATTTAAATAAAAAAGATTTAAGCGCGGCGGAGATAGTAAATACTTGGGATGAAGAGAATTTAGCAGATATTATTTTTGGATATGGAGAAGAAAAGTTTTCAAGAAGTATTGCTAGAGAAATTTGTGAGGCTAGAAAGGTAAAAAAGATTGAAACCACTTTTGAATTAGTGGAAATAATTAAAAAGGCTGTTCCAAAATGGTATTTATTTAAGAAGACTCATTTTGCGACTAAGACTTTTCAAGCTCTACGAATCACTGTTAATGATGAAATAGAATCTTTGAAAGAAGGTTTGGTAAAAGGGTTTGAAAGTTTAAATGAGGGAGGGCGTTTTGCGGTGGTATCTTTTCATTCCTTAGAAGAGAGAGTTGTTAAAAAGTTTTTTAAAGAATTAAAAAAAGAAGGAAAATGTATATTAGTAAATAAAAAACCAATTACTCCAAGTCATGATGAGATAAAAGAAAATTCTCGTTCTAGGAGTGCAAAATTAAGAATAATAGAAAAAATATAATGCAAGAATTAATTTTAAAATTAAATAAAATAGATAAAAAGAAAGTTTTTATTTCTTTGGTTTTTTCTATTGCTTTTCTTTTAAGTTCTTATATTTATTTAATTCTTCAGACAACTATAAATATATCTGTATATAAAGATGTTCAGGAAGAGATAATAAGTATGGACTCGTATATAGGTGATTTAGATTTTAGGTGTATGTCTTTAAAAAAGGCAATAAATTTAGATATGGCAAAAACATTAGGTTATGCTGAGACTTCTGATGTAAATTTTATAGATAAAGCTATTGTTGGAAAGAGACTTTCTTTAATTGGGGGTAGTAATTAATATGCATGAAAAAATCTAATTCATTGTTTAGAATAAAATTATTATACGCAGGATTTTTTCTGTTTTTCTTTATTTTAGTGTGTCAGTTATATGTAATTCAAATTGTAAAAGGTGGGGGTTATGAAGAAAAAGCTAATAATCAATATGTAAATCCTCAATATATTTTTAATCGTGGAGATATTTATTTTGAAGATAAAAATGGGAAACAAATTTCAGCAGGAATTACTCGCTCAGGTTTTCAGTTAACTATAAATCCAAATTTAATTGAAAATCCTAAAGAAGTTTATGCAAAATTATCTGCAATAATAGAAATAGATAAAGAAGATTTCTTTTATAGAGCCGAAAAAGATGACACATATGAAGTAATTAAAAAGCATATTGTTGATGATGATTTATCACAACAAATAAAAAATTTAGAATTAAAAGGGGTGTTTCTTGAATTAGATAAGTGGAGATTTTATCCAGGGGATAATTTAGCTTCTCATGTTTTAGGTTTTGTTGGTTATAATGAAAATTCTTTGGAAGGAATTTATGGAATAGAAAAATATTATAATTATCTCTTAAACAGGAAGAGTAAAAATCTTTCTATAAACTTTTTTGCAGAGATATTTTTAAATTTAAATGATGTTATTACTGGAGAAAACTTAGAAAAAGAAGGAGATATTGTTTTGACAATAGAGCCAACAGTACAAGATTATTTAGAATCTGTTTTAGAAGAAACAAGTAAAAAATGGAATACAGATTTGGCGGGAGGAATTATAATTAATCCTAATGATGGCGAGATTTATGCAATGGGAGTTTTCCCTGATTTTGATCCTAATAATTTTTCTAAAGCTGAAAAAGGAGTTTTGTTTGGGAACCCTTTAGTAGAAAATGTATATGAAATGGGTTCTATTATTAAAGCATTGACTATTGCTATTGGTTTAGATACTGATGTTATCACAGCAGAAACTACTTATAATGATACAGGGACAATAGTTTTAAATGAAAGTCGTATTTCAAATTATGACGGAAAGGCTAGGGGAGTAGTTCCTGTTCAGGAAATATTAAATCAATCTTTAAATATAGGTGCTACTTTTGTTGAACAAGAGGTAGGAAATGAATTATTTGCTAAATATCTTTTAGACTTAGGGTTTGGCGAAGAAACAGGAATAGATTTACCTAATGAAACTTATGGATTAGTTTCTAATTTAAAAAGTAGTCGTGATATTGAATACGCGACAGCCTCTTTTGGACAAGGGATAGCTATGACACCGATTGAAACAGTAAAAGCACTGTCTTCTTTGGCTAATGGAGGGTTATTAATAACTCCTCATTTAACTAAAGAAATAAAATATGGAGTTATGTCATCTGATAAAATTTATCACGCTTCTGATAAGCGAATTTTTAAAGAGGAAACAAGTAAGGAGATAAGTAGGATGTTGTCAGTGGTTGTAGATGAAGCTTTGCTTGGAGGAACAGTTAAATCAGATGATTATAATATTGCAGCTAAAACAGGAACAGCCCAAATTGCAAAAGAAGATGGTAGGGGTTATTATGAAGATAAATATCTGCATAGTTTTTTTGGATATTTTCCAGCAACAAAGCCTGAATTTTTAATTTTTTTATACATAATAGATCCTAAAGAAGTGAAATATGCATCACATACTCTAACTAATCCTTTTATGGATATTTTTAAGTTTTTAAGTAATTATTATGAGGTGGTGCCTGATAAAAATAAATTATGAAAGATATATTCAAAAAAATAATAACAGCTATTCTTCGCTGGGAAGCAAGGGTTGTTTTAAAAAAATATAAACCTAAGATTGTAGCAATTACTGGAAGCGTTGGAAAAACAACTACCAAAGATGTTGTTTATAGAGTATTAAACTCAGTTTTTTATGTAAGAAAAAGTGAGAAATCTTTTAATAGTGAAATAGGAATTCCCTTAACTATTTTGGGTTGTGAAAATGCTTGGAATAACCCTTTTTTATGGATTAAAAATATTTTTAAGGGATTAGCTGTTATTTTTTTTAAAAATCATTATCCTAAATGGTTGGTATTAGAGGTTGGGGCAGATAGTCCAGGGGATATAGAAAAGTCAGCTAAATTATTAAAACCTGATATTGTGGTAATGACTCGTTTTGCTCAAGTTCCTGTTCATGTAGAGTTTTTTGAATCACCTCAAGACTTGATAAACGAGAAAAAGAAATTAGCTAAATATATGAAAGAGGATGGTATTTTGGTTTTTAATAACGATGATGAAGATATGACTTCTATTAAGATTCCTACTGAGGCTCAAAAAATTTCTTTTGGGTACAAAGAAGGTTCTAATATCCAAGGAATGAATACTGAAATTTTATATAAAGATAATGTTCCTGTCGGTCAAAATTTTAGAGTAGAGTATGCTGGAACAAGTGCTCCTATAATATTAAAAGGAGTTATTGGTAAAACTCACACTTTTTCTGCTTTAGCAGCCATTGCCGTAGGAGCTTCTCAAAATTTAAATGTTGCTCAAATTTCAAGTGCTTTAGCAAAAAACTATAATACTCAGCCAGGGAGAATGAAAATTTTACAAGGGATCAAGAGAACAGTTTTAATTGATGATTCCTATAATTCATCTCCGATTGCAGTTCAAAAAGCTGTTGAAACTATGTGTTTGTTAGAAATAAAAGAAGGAGGAAGAAAAATTATTGCTTTAGGAGATATGTTAGAGTTAGGAAAGTTTTCATCAGAAGAACATAAAAAAGTAGGAGAATTAGTAGTTGGTTGTTGTGATATTTTGGTCGTCGTGGGGTTACGGTCAAAACATATTATAGAGGGAGCAATGTTAAAAGGAATGAGTGAAAAAAACATTCATTCATTTGAAAATTCAGAAAAAGCTGGTGAATTTTTACAAAACGAAATTCAAGAAAATGATGTTGTTTTGATAAAAGGATCGCAGTCAATTAGGATGGAAAAAATAACCGAAGAACTTATGGCAGAGCCAGAAAAGAAAAAGGAATTGTTAGTACGACAAGAAGCAGAATGGTTGTTAAGATAAGCAATTAAAGTTAAAACCACTCAAGTAAGGGTGGTTTTTTATTAAGTCTGTTTATTTCTAAGTTTCACTCTAAGCTTTATTATCTTAGGTTAATTTGTCCGCCCAGTAGGATTTGAACCTACGACCGTTCGCTTAAGAGGCGACTGCTCTACCAACTGAGCTATGGGCGGTCTGTTAATTGTAAAATACAAAAACGTTAACTCGTAAAGTTTGTTTTTATATTTGTGCCCGAGGCGGGGGTCGAACCCGCATCCCGTGAGAGACACGATTTTAAGTCGTGCGCGTATACCAATTCCGCCACCCGGGCATTTAACATTCTCTATTGTATATTATTTTTCAAAATACTCAAATATTTTTTTAGGAGTAGAGAGGGAATCGACCCGCAGTTACTAAGGTTTTTCTTCGTTTTCGCAAACCTGCTTGTCGGCAGGCAGGCTCAAACTCGAAAAACCAAAGTACTGCTGGTCGCGGCTCAGAAAAGGACATTTAGTCCTTTTCCTATTACCGTGCGATTCCCGCCCATACCTAAAATTTCCTTTAGGAAATTTTGAGGCCTGGGCGGGAATCTTTTTCCTCCACTTTCTTCATATTGTTCCAAGTATTCACAATATATTCAGAAAGCTCCCCCAAAACCTCAGACTTTCTCTTAATCCTTCGGCGAGAAAGTTCTGTGCGATTTCCACCCATAAAAATATTTCTTGGAAGAAATCCTTGAGGCCTGGGCGGGAATCGCACCCGCGCATGTCGGTTTTGCAAACCGAAGCGTTTCTACTTCGCCACCAGGCCTTTTGACTCTTTATAGTTTACAAATCTTGAGACAATTCGTCAATTCTTTGGCGGTTTTTTTCTCCATAATCTAATTCAAAATCTAGAAAGGGAACTGTTCTCATATCTAATTTCTTTTTTAAATAAGCTCTAATATCACCTCTCCTTCTTTTTGTAAAATTTAAAGCAGATTCCTCATCGGATTCTGGTAAAACACTAATAAATATTGTTGCCTTTTTTAAATCTTTAGAAACATTAGTATTAGTTACTGTGATCAAAGAAGTTCTATTAGATTCTGCTTCTAAAAATTGAGCTACAATATTCCTGATATTTTCTTTTACTTTGTCTTGTCTTAAAGTCATAGTTTTGTATATAGGTTGTAGAAAGTAGAATGTAGTTTATATAAAATTTTTACAAAATAAAAATTTTACTCTACCTATGTGAACTACCAATCACTTCCTATTTTTTAATTATTTTTCTACAGTTTCAAAAGCTTCAATATAATCTCCAATGACTATTTCATGTTTAGCTTTAATTCCAACACCAAATTCTTCTCCCTCGCCAACTTCTTTTGTTTGTATTTTTTGGCTTTGTAAATTTGTGATTACTCCAGTGCCTATTTCAAAATCTCTTCTCATAATTTTAATTTCAGCTCCTAATTTCATTTTTCCTTCCTTTACTTTTCCTCCAATAATTTGCTCATCTTTATCTTTATTAAAAATGGCTAATATTTTTGCTTGTCCAATTTTTTCTTCCACCTTAATTTTAGGAATCATTTCTTGGATATTTTCTTCTAACCACTCTGTTAATTTATAGATAATATTAAAAGAATTTAATTTTACACCTAATTGGTCTGCTAAATTAAGCATTGTTTGGTTAATTTTCGTATTAAATCCAACAATTAAAGTATTTGAATTATGGCTGGCCATTTTAACATCATTTTCAGTTATATCACCAACGCTTTCAAATATAACTTTAACAATTATTCTATCAGTTTCAATTTTTGCAATTTCTTTTTTTATGGCTTCTATTGTTCCGAAAACATCAGCTTTAATTATAAGGAATATTTCTACAGCCTCAGTACAATTTTTAGCATTATTTAGAATAATATTATCACCATTAACAGAAGCACAAGCATCCTCTAAATTTTTCTCAGCTTCTTTTTTTGTATTATAAGTTTTAAAAGTTAGTCCTGCATCAGGAACATCACAGCAGCCAATTATCCTAATCGGACTAGAAAAAATAGCTTCTTTAATTAAATTCCCTTGAAAATCTTCTAATATTCTAATAGGACTAATTTGATTATTTATAACAATGAAATCACCCTGTCTCAAAGTTCCATTTTTAATGATAGCTGTTGTAATAACTCCTTTTTTAGAATCCATTTTTGACTCTAAAACAAATCCTTCTCCTGCCAGAGAAATATCCCCTCTGTATTCTTCCATTTCTGAGATTAATACCATCGTATCTAAAAGTTCAGGAATACCTTCACCGCTTTTAGCAGAAATAGCCACAAAAGGAATATCTCCACCAGACCCTTCTAAATAAATTTCTTTTTCTATTAATTCAGTTTTTATTTTTTCAATATTAGCATTAGGTTTATCAATTTTGTTGATAGCTACAATAAAAGGAATTTTAGCTTCTTGGATACTTTTATAAGCTTCTATTGTTTGTGTTTTTACTCCGTCTTCTGCTGAAATTATTAAGATAGCTATATCAGCTATGCTT
>JAGLSI010000008.1 GCA_023135835.1 Minisyncoccota bacterium | reverse complement strand
AGTTAACCTGCCTTTGCCGGCAGGCTGGAATAGTAGGAGTTTTAAAAGTGTGACTCTACTGGGAATCGAACCCAAATTTCCGCCTTGAGAAGGCGACGTCCTAACCGTTAGACGATAGAGCCATTATAATTTAATATATTTATTTTTAAAAATACTTTTAATTTTTATACAAGGACGTCGTCCACTATATTCTAATTGGTTAGACGATAGAGCCATTATAATTTAATATATTTATTTTTAAAAACACACTCAATCTTTGTATGTATACGGACAATGTCCTCTATATTCTAATTGGTTAGACGATAGAGCCATAACTTAAAATAGTATAGCAATTTTATTTTGAAAAGCAAAAATTTAATTATCATTGACATCTCATTGCTAGCTAGTATAGTAATTGAAGATAGTTAATTTAATTACAATTTATTTTAGGGGGTATAAATAATGTTAAGGTTATCTGAGATTAGACGGAATGAAATTGCATGGAAATGTTTTGTTCGGGAGATATTAAAAAAAGGTTTAAAAGATAAGTGGCTTTGTGCTGAAAAAGCTGGTATTTCTAGTAAAGAATACGTTTGTTGTGTCAGAGAAGTAATTAAAGAAATAAAAGAGAAAGATGATGAGTTGATTAAAAATCATGTTTTTCCAGAAACTCTTTCATTTATAAGGAGACAGCATGAAATTGCATGGATAATTATGGTTACCGTGCAGATTAATGAGAAGATTAAAGCTAATAAAAACAGTTTTAATTCTTTAGTAGAGGTGGTGAAAGACTGTAATGATGTTCATCGTGATGAACAGATAGCGTTTATCTATGAATTAATTATTGTATTAGACAAAGTTTTTGCAGAACAAGCTCCTACTTAATAATTGCAGGAGTAAAAATTATAACACCAAAGCCCCAGTATTTTGATATGCAGGGCTTTTTTATATTTAAATATAAAAACAAGACAAAGAATCAGCGCTTGGAGCGCTGAAGGATTTTATTTTAGTTCTTTGATTTTATCTGCGATTAGGGAAGTTTCGTCATTTCTTTTTGATATTTTACCCTTAATCATCACACATTTTTCTTCTTGTAAAAATTCTACAAATTCTTCATATATTTTCGGGAAAACAACCACCTCCATTGAACCACTAAAATCAGATAATCTAATAAAAGCCATTTTAGCTCCTTTTTTTGTTAAAACCATTTTAGATTCCTCAATAATTCCAGCTATGACAGTTATAACGCCTTCTAAAGACTCTTTTTTAACTTTATTTAAACTAGTCTTACTTTTAGAGAGTTGTTCAGAGAATTTATCTAAAGGATGACCTGAGATATATAAACCTAATAATTCTTTCTCCCAGACTAATTTTTCCTCCATAGTAGTGGGTTCTGTTTTCTCAA
Organism: Minisyncoccota bacterium; assembly: GCA_023135835.1. GTDB lineage: Bacteria > Patescibacteriota > Minisyncoccia > Phycocordibacterales > UBA12079 > JAHITU01. The sequence goes on along the minus strand of JAGLSI010000008.1, from coordinate 26,712 downwards.
GAGTAATTTGAGACATACTGGTATCTTCTCCAAATAATGAATCTTGTTCTTTTGGTTTTAATCCAAATTCTTTATTATATTTTAATAATTCAACCATGTTTCTAATTATTTGATTTCTTTCTCCTAATTTATCCATTGCTCCACACATAGTCAGAGCTTCTAAGGATTTTTTATTTAGATTTCGGTCTTGAATTCTTTCTAGAAAGTTTATTAAAGATTCAAATTGCCCATTAGCTTTTCTTTCAGTTATTATTGCGTTAGCAATTCCTTCTCCAAAATTCTTAATAGTTTCTAGTCCAAAACGAATAGCGTCTTCTTCTTTTTTATTTTTAACAATAGTAAAATCAGCAAAAGATTCGTTAATATCTGGAGGAAGTACATCAATATTTAGCCTCTTACATTCTGTAATTATTTCAGAAACTTTGTCTGTGTCTCCAGAATCAGCCATCAACAAAGCAGTCATATATTCAATAGGGAAGTTAGCTTTCATATAAGAAGTTTCGTAAGCTACTCTTCCATAAGAAGCTGCATGAGCTTTATTAAATCCATAAGCAGCGAATGTTTCAATTTTATGCCATAATTCGTCAATTACTTTTTTTGTTATACCATTATCTAAACAACCATTATAAAATTTATCCTTTTGCTCTTGCATCATTTCGGGAATTTTCTTACCAATAGCTTTCCTAAATTTATCAACCTCTTTCCAAGTATAACCAGCTAATTCAATTGCTATCATTAAAATGTCGTCTTGATAAGTAATAACTCCAAAAGATTTTTCTAAAATAGATTCTAATTTAGGATGAAGATAAGTTCTTTGTTGAGGATTATATTTTCTCTTAATATATTCAGGAATAAACTCCATTGGTCCTGGGCGATAAAGAGCTACAATAGCATTAATATCATCAATACTAGAGGGTTTCATATCTGTTATAACTTTAGTCATACCCTGCCCATTCAACTGAAATGTTCCTAGGGTTTCTCCTCTTGCTAACATTTCATAAGTTTTTTTATCTTCTAAATCAACATTATCTAAATCAACTTCTACCCCTCTCATTTTTTTAACTAAATACACAGCATTAGCTAAAATAGATAAGTTTTTGATTCCTAAAATATCAAATTTAGGTAAGTTAACTACTCCATCACGATTTCCAGTATACATATCATATTGAGTAATAATTTTTCCTTCTTTATCCAGCTGTACAGGAGTATAATCGTCTATTCTAGTGGGAGAAATTAAAACACCAGCAGCATGTGTAGAAATATGCCTAGCACAACCTTCAATCTTTTTAGCGTATTTTATAATTTCTTGAACATCTTTATCGCTTTTATGTAATTTTTCTAAATCTTTTTCCATCTCTAAGGCTCTGTCTATAGTCATCGGAAAACCTTGTGAACCCATTGGAATTAATTTAGCAATCTTGTCTCCTAGTTCGTAGGGAAGTCCTAAGGCTCTTGTTACATCACGCACAGAACCACGAGCAGCCATTGTTCCAAAAGTTCCAATTTGAGCTACTGCCTTTTTTCCGTATTTTTCTCTTAAATAATCAATAACATCATCTCTTCTAATATCAGCAATATCTACATCAATATCAGGAATCCCTGGACGCCCAGGGTTCATAAATCTTTCAAAAGGAATTTTTAATTTTATGGGATTTACTTTTGTAATAAAATTTAAATAAGAAACCAATGAACCAGCAGCAGAACCTCTGGTGTTAGTTAAGATGTGAGCACTTCTAGCATAATTAATTAAATCAGCAATAATTAAAAAATATGAAGAGTAACCTTTATTTTTTATAATCTCTAATTCATACTCAACCCGTTTTACAAGTTCTGGATTTTTTTCTATACCTCTTTTTTCAAAACCAGCATAAGTAGTATTTCTTAATTGAGAATCATAAGTTTCTCCTTCAGGAATATCAATATCAGGGAATATCCAAGAATCAATATCTAATTCAAGATTACACTTATCTATTATTTTTTGAATATTTTCTAAAGCCTCAGGACTATCTTTAAAATATTTATTTGCTATCTCTTGATTAATAAAAGAAAAATCTTCGTTTTCATTCCTATATTTAGAATTAGAACTTTGAATAGACATTAAAATATCTCTAGCTTTTTTATCATCAGGATTTAAATAATAAACATCCTGACAAGCCACTAAAGGAATATTTTTATCTTTAGCAAAATCTATAACTTTCTTTTTTAATTCAACCTGTCCCTCTATTTCAGGATGGTGTGTAATCTCTAAATAAAAATCCTCAAAAATTTCTTTGTACCAATTTATTGATTCCGTTGCTTTTTCAAAATCATTATACTCTAAAGCCTTAGGAGCCTCTCCACTAAATTGTGGCATGACGCAAACTAAACCTTCTTTAAATTTATCAAGCAATTCTCGGTCAATTCTCGGTTTATAATAAAATCCTTTTAGATATGCTTGACTGACTAAATGAATTAAATTTTTATAACCGATCTCGTTTTTAGCTAGCAGAACTAAACGATGATTTCTATTATCAATACCAGGCCTTTTATCTTCTTTAGTTTTTAGGGCGACATAAAAATCAACTCCTATAATCGGTTTAATTTCTTGTTTCAAACATTCTTGATAAAATTCAATTGCTCCATACATATTTCCGCTATCAGTTAAAGCAAGAGCAGGCATTTCATATTCTTTAGCTCTAGAAACTAATTCCTTTATCTTTGGTAAAGCATTTAGAAGGCTGTAATGGCTGTGAGTATGTAGGTGTGAAAATTTAAACATAATGTTATTATATACTAAAGGAATTAAAAGGAAAAATGTTAACATAAAAAAATACAAAGTGGATTGCTTTTTTGGAAAAATAGTCTATAATTCAAGGTTATATGTCATCAAGAATGAGAATAACAAGTGGTAAGACAAGAAGTCGTCGTTCACACCACGGAATAAAAGCTCCTAGATTATCTACATGTGCAAAATGTGGTTCTGTTCATCTGCGTCACAGAATGTGCGAGACTTGTGGAAATTATAAAGATAAAGAAATTATAGATATCAATGCTAAAATTGCTAAGAAAAATGAAAGGCAAGTTGCTAAAATGAAATCTTTAGGAATTGATCCTAATGCCAAAAATACTAATGAAGATGAAAAAGAACCTAAGTTAGATTTAAAGAAATTATCTAAGAAAAAGACCAAATAATTTTAATTATTATAATTAAAGAAATCGCTTTCTGAGCAGGTTTTATTAAAAGGGTGATTAGCTTCTTTGAAAGTGTTTTTATTTTAAAATATGCTAGATAGACATTTATTAAGATCAATTGTACTTCAATCTCTTTTTGAGCTGGATGCAAGAGATGATAAAAACAAAGAGGATATTCAAGACATATTAATAAAAAATATGGAAGACTTTGCACAAACAACAGAGATTCCTTCTTTTGTTCAAAAAATGGTAGATTGTGTTCTTGGAAAACAAGAAAAATTGGACAATATTATTAAACAAGCAGCTCCTCAGTGGCCAATAGATAAAATTCCTATAATAGATAGAAATATATTAAGAATAGGAATTTGTGAATTATTATTTTCAGATAGAAAAGAAGTGCCTCCTAAGGTAGCTATAAATGAAGCGATTGAGTTATCTAAAGCCTTTGGTGGGGAAAGTAGTAGTAAATTTATAAGTGGAGTAATGGGGACTATTTACAAAGAGTTAGGGGAACCTCAAAAACACGAAACTAGTAACAATAAAGTAAAAGATATTCCTTATGAAAAAATGCCCATAGAAAAAAAATGCGGAGGAATGGTTTATTCTATACATGATCATAGTATTTATATCGCTTTGGTGCATGATATTTTTGGACACTGGACTTTGCCAAAAGGTAGTTTAGAAGAAGGTGAAACTGAAGAAGTTTGTGCAACAAGAAAGGCTAAAGAAGAAATGGGATTGGATATTGAAATTTTAGAAAAAATAGGAGAAAACGAATATATTGCTAAAAGTCCTGAGCGTGGAAAAGTAAGAAGGCAAGTAAAATATTTTTTAGCGAAGGCAGAATATAAATCTTTAATTTTGCAAAAAGGGGAAGAAGCAGGGGGGTTAGATAACACAAAATGGTTTAAACTTTCTGAAATATTTGATTTAAATTTTTACGAAGATATTCTTCCTATAATTAAGAAGGGGGCTGAAATATTAAAAAACAAAAACTTATAAAATAGATTATGACTGATTTTGAAAAATTTGCAGAAAAAATAAATATAAAATTCAATAACATCAACCTTTTACAAAGAGCTTTTACACATCGTTCTTATTTAAATGAAAATAAAGGTCCAGATTTAAAACATAATGAAAGATTGGAATTTTTAGGTGACGCTGTTTTAGAATTAGTAACTACTCACCATTTATTTACTAAATTTCCTGATGAGGCAGAAGGTGTTTTAACTGCTTATCGCTCTGCTATCGTTAATACAACTTCACTATTAAGAGTAGCTGAAGAATTAGAAGTTAATAATTATTTATTATTATCTAAAGGAGAGGCGAAAGATGAGGGGCGAGCTAGAAATTTCATTGTAGCTAATGTAATTGAAGCTATTATAGGAGCTGTTTATTTAGACCAAGGATATGACTCCGCGGCTAAATTTATAGATACTTATTTCTTAAAAATAACTGATGATGTTGTGAAGCAATCTTTATGGCAAGACTCTAAAAGTAGTTTCCAAGAAAAAGCTCAGGAATTTGAAAAAACAACACCAACATATAAAACAGTAAGTGAAACTGGTCCTGATCATGACAAAAAATTTAAAATAGAAGTTTTGTTAAAAGGAAAAACAGTCGCAGTGGGAGAAGGTGTTTCAAAACAAGAAGCTGAACAAGAAGCTGCTAGGAAAGGATTAGGAGCTAAGCAGTGGATTTAAATAATAGATTAAAAACCCCAATTGTAGGCTCAACAGAGCCTACAATTGGGGTTTTTTCTAATTAATATATGTTTACATAACAAAACAATAATGATATATTGTTTTTAGATTTGTTTGTAATTTTAAGTTATATTCTACTAAATAATATTAACTAATTGAGGAGGCTTCAATGAGGACTAAAGTTATTTCTTATAGAAACTGGTTACCGTCTGCTCAAGATTGGATTTGTATTATGAATAAAGTCAAAAAAGGAGAATCTTTTTATCCGTCTATAGGGTTCAGAGGCCTAAGTCTTAGCAATTCTTATGGATATTGTTCTTCTTGTAAAAATTTTTGTGGGATTTGCCCTCTGTTTTTGAAAAAAGAACCTCTTTCCTCTGATGTAGATTCAGAAAAGATTTGTATCTGCTACCATCTTCTTAGTGGGAAAACTCATTTTTCATTATTTTTAAGTGAAATGAGAAAAATTAGTCCTTGTTTTGAAAAAGCAAAGTATCATTGTAAGGTGATACTAGGCGCAATCTTGGAAAATTGCCCTGACAAAGACAGAGCAATCAGAGACGGAATCGTCTTTGATTAACAATAAAGGCGCTTAAGGTTTTGCTGAAACCTTAAGCGCCTGTTTTTGTTTTTATTTCTACTTGGTAACTTGATTACCAAGTAAAATATTTTTTATTTTGTTTTCACTTAGTGTATAATATTAATCATGAATAATTTAGTTTTATATAGAAAATACCGTCCGCAAAAATTTTCAGAAGTAGTGGGACAAGAACATATTACAGATACTATTCAAAAAGCTATTTCTTTAGAAAATATTGCTCATGCTTATTTATTTTCAGGTACTAGAGGAACAGGAAAAACAACTGTGGCTAGACTTTTAGCTCAAGAAATAAAATGTTCTGTTAATGACTTGAATGAAATTGACGCTGCTTCTAATAGGGGGATTGATGACATTAGAGAGCTTCGCGAAGCTGTTACAGTTTTACCTTTTGAATCTCCATATAAAGTCTATATTATAGATGAGGTTCATATGCTTACTAAAGAAGCTTTTAACGCCCTTTTAAAAACATTGGAAGAACCTCCAAAACATGTTGTTTTTGTTTTAGCGACAACTGAAATTGAAAAAATTCCAGATACCATCTTATCAAGATGTCAGACTTTTACTTTTAAAAAACCTCCTTTGGAGATTTTAAAAAAAACTGTTTTAGATATTTGTAAAAAAGAAAAATTAAAATTAGAGGATGGAGCAGAGGATTTAATTGCTTTGTTGGGAGAAGGATCATTTCGAGATACATTGGGAATATTACAGAAAGTAATCTCAACTTCTGGTGATTCAAAAATAAGCATTCAAGAGGTTGAAAAAATCACAGGAGCTCCTCAAGGATCATTGGTAAATGATTTTATCTCAGCCATTTCTGAAAAAAATTTAGATAAAGGGTTAAGGGCTATTCAAAAAGCTTTAGAGAACAGTACTGATATTCAAATGTTTGTGAAGTTAATTATGCACAAAATCAGAGCTATTTTGTTAACTCGTTTTGCTAAAGATATGCTTAAAACTATTCAGGATGACTTTTCTGAAAAAGATTTTGAATTTATAAAAAAATTAGCTGAGGATAAAAACTCAAATTTGAATTCACAAACATTAATTGATTTAATAGAAAGCTCTTCTCAAATAAAACTTTCTTATATATCTCAACTACCTTTAGAATTACTGTTGATAAAATTAATAAAAGATGTAAAATAGGGAAGTAATATTGCCGGATCGTCTAATGGTAGGACTGCGGATTTTGGTTCCGCCAATCTGGGTTCGAATCCTAGTCCGGCAACATAGAAAATATAAAACCCTAAGCTAACGCTTAGGGTTTTATATTTTCTTTGCCAGACTAGGATTCGAAAAGAGCGAAATATATTTTTCTAGAGCTTTAGCGAAAGAAAAATTTGAGCGACGAGGTCACGAGTTCTTAATGAAGATGAGCCTTCAAGGCGAAATCTGAATTTAGAACTGGAGACCGAATCCTAGCCCATTTAAAATACAGTTTATATAGTCCAATCGATTGGACTATATAAACAAATTACTTCAAAAAACATCTGTGCTATAATAGAGCCTAATGAATAAAACAAACGAAGAATATATAGAAGAATTTCACAAGGCCTTTGGAGCTTCTATTAAAGAAGAACCTAGTATTAAAATTCTTAAATTAAGAAAATCCTTAATTGATGAAGAAGTTAAAGAATTCTTTGTAGAATTAGACCTTATGATTAAAAAATTAGAGACGGGTGAAAGTATAAGCAAAAACGATTTTGAAAGGGCTTTAGCTGAAATGGCTGATATCCAAGTTGTTCTTTCTGGAACAGCGGTTGCAATAAAACAATTTAAAAATTTTAGAGAAGCTTTCTTACGAAAACATCAGTCAAATATGAGTAAATTAGGGGAGGACGGTAAACCAATTCTTAGAGAAGATGGTAAAATTTTAAAAGGTCCAAATTATCAAGAAGTTAACTTAAATGATTTAGTTTAAATCTTATTTATTAAAAATATGAATTATTTAATAATTATTATACTATTGTTCTTCTCAGCTTTATTCTCAGGTTTAACCTTAGGATTGATGAGTTTAAATGCCGCAGAACTAAAGAGAAAAATATCCTTAGGAAACGGGAATGCTAAAAAGATTTACAAAGTTAGAAAAGAAGGAAATTTATTATTAACAACCTTATTAATAGGAAATGTTGCCATAAACTCTGCCCTGGCTATTTTCTTAGGGTCAGTTGCTTCTGGTTTTATAGCTGGAATAACAGCAACTATACTTATTGTTATTTTTGGAGAAATTATTCCTCAAGCAGTTTTTTCTCGTTTTGCCCTTACTCTAGGAGCAAAAGTAGTCTGGATGGTTGAGATATTTATTTTTGTACTTTATCCTATTTCGTGGCCGATTGCTTGGGTGTTAGATAAAACATTAGGAAAAGAGCTGGCTACTATTTATTCAAAACAAGAATTAATTAAAATTGTTGAAGAACACGGAGATACCGAAGAATCTAACATTGATGTAGACGAGGAACGAATAATTAAAGGGGCTTTAACTTTTTCTGAAAAAACAGCAAAAGAAGTAATGACTCCTAGAACAGTGGTAACTTCTTTTGAGTTTTCGCAAAAAATTGATGAAAGCTTTTTAGAAAATCTTAGGGAACTTAGTTTTTCTAGAATACCTATTTACCAAAACAACCCAGATAATATAGTAGGTATTCTATATTTATCTCAATTATTAGGTAAAAAAAATATGGGTAAAACAGTCGGTGAAATTGTGGATGAAAAAATAATATTTGTAGATAAAAATCAAAAACTAGATAATATTTTTAATAAATTCTTAAAAACAAAACAGCATCTTTTTATTGTTAAGGATGAATTCAATGGAGTGGTCGGAGTTATAACATTAGAAGATATTTTAGAAGAAATTATAAAATCAGAAATCGTAGACGAAAATGATAAGCATGAAGATTTAAGAGAATTTGCTAAAAATAAATAAATTTAAATTTACAGCGCTCGGAGCCTGCCTGTCGGCAGGTAGGCGCTACAAGAAGGGAAATCATTGACATATTAACTAATATTTGATTTAATACAAGCAGTTTAGATAGTTCTTACAATTTCCATATGGGAAAAATAATCTTTAGAGAAGGGGATATTTATTATGGCGCAATCACGATTACAACATTTGATTGAATTTCAAGAGAAATTCAAGGGAAGTTGGATGGAAAAGGTTATTGAATTCATGATCACTGAAAAGTTTTCACCAGCTCCAGAAAAAAAGGTTGCCGACGATGAAAAACTTATCGGTGAGTTGGATCTTTTTGAAAAGGCCCTGCTTTCAACAAGGAAATGCTTGAGTAATGGGCTTAACACTTACATCGACTCACTTCCTAAGAATGTAGACTCTCTTTCCGAGGATCAAAAAAAACTGTATCAGGAAATGAAAAAAGGTTGCGACTTCATTGACAAACTTTTATGGAGGACTGTCCAAGACCGGCTGGAAAAATCTGGGCATGAAATCGGATCTATCGGGATTCGTGAAAGATATCAAGTGGTTCAGACACAACCAGAAGACCCTATATCAAACCTTTTTGAAATGTTGATCGGGAAAGAGGGTGTAACGGTTTTGTGCAATTGTGATGAATGTGATCATTACGAAACCTGTGATATTCCTGAGAAAAAGGAGCGTGTAGCGAAAGATTAAAACTTTTACTACCACCCAATACCTGAAGAGGTCGGTTTAATCCAAACCGACCTCTTTTTTTATTTTAAATATATTTTAATTTTTTACTCAAATAAGTTAACTAAGTATTCGTCAATTTCTCGTTGATCTAAATCATAAAAACCTATTTGGTTATCGTGTAAATAAGTAGCTAATTTTATACCTACAAAACGCCAATGCCACGGTTCAAAAACATAAAAATCATTATATTCTGGATAAGAAAGAGTAAATCCGAATTTATGAGCATTATTTAATAACCAAAGATAAGCTTCTGTCTCTTCAAAACCTTCTAAAGTCCCTCCGATTCCGGTAGTAATTAAATCTATAGTTGTTCCTAATTGGTGTTCAGAATAACCTTGGTCAGCTGAAAACTGATTAGCTGTTCCTTCACCATAAGTTATCGTATACAAGCTCTTAAGAGCATTTTGCTCTTCATAGGAACGGTAAGCGGAGTAAACATATATTTCCAGATTATCAGATAATGATGCCTTCAACATATTTTCTAAATAAGGCCAAACTTGGGCATCTATTTTAGAAAATTTAGATTCATAATATTCATAAGTATCAATTATTTCAGCTAGGCGAGCAGGAGCGTAATGTTCATTTAAGAAAAAAACTTTTGAATATTTTTGCAATAATTCAGGGTCAGTTTTACTTAATTTTTCAAGAGTAGTAATTGTACCTGAAATTTCTTCGTTTTCTTTCTTATAAACTCCAAGCAAGTCTTCAATTTCTCCCACATTTCTTTTTTCATTATCTAAAGCAGAAGATAAATCTATATGAGTTTGAGTAATTGATTTTTTTAATTCAGCTGTAGTAGATATAGAATTTTCTTCTAAAAGTTTTATGCTTGAAGTAATAATATTTATTTTTTCGTCTAATAAAGCTAATTTTTTATTTCCAGCCCAATTTAAATAACTACCTAACAAAATTAATAAAACAAAAGAACTAGCAATTACCCAATAAACAAGCTCAATTGTTTTAAAAAAGTCTTTTATTTTATTCATAGAATTAAATTTCATTAAAAATATTATAACTTAAAAATATATATTTACCTATAACTTAATCTTTTATCTGGATTTTTCCTAAAGATTCTGAAATTAAGCCTTTAATCTCCATTGATGATAGTAAAATATTTATTTGGCTTATAGGCATTTGTAAATTTTGAATTAACTCATCTCTGCTTTTTGGTTCTTTTATGTTTTCTAAAATAACTTTTTCTTCTTTAGAACAATTATCAAATTTTATTTTTAATTGATTTTCTTGGTTTTCTGAATCAAAGCCTAGGACTTGTAATAAATCTTCACTAGAAATTATAGGAGTAGCTCCTTGATGTAATAATTTATTTGAACCTTTCCCATAAAATGAAAAAATTGAGGTGGGGACTGCACAAACTTCACGATTATAATCTAATGCCAATCTAGCTGTAATCAAAGTTCCAGATTTTTCAGTGGCTTCTATAACCAAAGTAGCCTTACTTAAACCAGCCATTATTCTATTTCTTTGCGGGAAAGTCCAAGGGGCAGCTTCTTGTTTTGGTTCAAACTCAGAGAACAAAGATCCTCCCTTTTTTATAATTTCTTGGGCTAACGCGATATTTGATTTAGGATAGATAAAATCTTTATCTAAACCAGAACCGGGAAAAGCAATTGTTTTTAGATTATTCTCTAAAGCAGTTTTATGAGCAATCGCGTCTATTCCTAAAGCTAAACCAGAAACAATAGTAATATCATAACCTTTCAATCCTGCAATTAATTTTTGACAAACTTCTTTTCCGTACTGAGAATATTTTCGTGACCCAACCACAGTCAAAAAAACAGAGCCCCAGTCTGGTTTTTCTCCTAGATAATATAACTGTTTTGGACTATCAGCCATTTCTAAAATATTTTCTGGCCAATCTTCTTTTTGAAGCTCTTTAATTTCTTCCATAATTTATGCTTTTTTAATTTTAACATTTTTGTTATTATAAGAACAACAGAATTATTAAAAAATAATAATTAAGTCAAAAGTCTATAAAGTCCATAAAGTCAAAAGTGAAAAATTTGCACTTATCCGCCTTGGGCGGAAAGCAAATTTTAAAAAAGACTTTCAACTTTTGACTTTATAGACTTTAGACTAATATATGTTAGATATAAAATTTATAAGAGAAAATAAAGACATGGTTCAAGCTGGAGCTAAAAAAAAACGAATGGATTTTGATGTTGAAAGGTTATTGACAGTAGATGATGAAAGAAAGGGTGTTTTAGCAACAGTAGAAAGACTTAGAACTGAGCAAAATTCTATTTCAGACAGGGTTGCCAAAACTAGTGATTTAGGCGAAAAAGAAGGTTTAATTGCAGAGTCTCAAGGACTAAAAAAAGAACTTCAAAAAGGAGAAGAGGAGTTAAGAGAGGTAATGCAAAGATGGAAATTATTAATGTTGCAAGTTCCAAATATCCCAGATATGTCTGTTCCTGATGGAGAATCAGACGAAGACAACCAAGAAATAAAAACATGGGGAGAAAAACCTAATTTTGATTTTGAACTAAAAAGTCATACTGAAATTATGACTAATTTAAAAATGGTAGATTTTGAAAGAGGTACTAAAATTCACGGATTTAGAGGTTATTATTTAATAGGTGACGGAGCTAGGCTGTCTTGGGCTATTTGGAATTATGCAAATGACTTCTTTGATAAAAAAGGATTTATTCCAATGCTTCCACCAGCTATTGTTAAAAAAGAAAATCTTTATGGGACAGGGCATTTACCAAATGATGCTGATGATGTTTATTGTACACAAGATGATGATTATTTAATTGGAACTGCTGAAATACCAGTTACAGGTTATCATTCAAATGAAATTCTAAAAAAAGAAGATTTGCCGAAAAAATATCTGGGTTTTTCTCCTTGCTACAGAAGAGAAGCGGGAAGTCACGGGAAAGACACCAAGGGGCTTATTAGGGTAAATGAATTTTTCAAAATAGAACAAGTAATTTTATGCGAAGCTAGTCACGAGGAATCAGTAAAACAACATGAGTGGATAAACAGAAATACAGAAGAATTTATTGAATCTTTAGAAATTCCTTATCATACTGTAATAAATTGCGGTGGAGATTTAGGACAAGGGCAGGTAAAAAAATACGATATTGAATTATGGGTGCCAGGAGAAAATAAATATAGAGAAATTTCTTCAGCTTCTTATTTTCACGACTTCCAAGCAAGAAGATTTAACATTCGCTACAAAGAAGGAGCCCCTAATCCTGCGAACGGGCAGAGTGATAAGGCTAATTACGTGCATACTCTAAATTGTACAGCTATTCCTACTCCAAGAATTTTAGTTTCTTTAGTAGAAAACTTTCAACAAGCAGATGGTTCTATAAAAATCCCAGAAGTACTTCAAAAATACATGGGAGGGAAGAATACTATCATAAAAACACAGGAGCACGATAACACTAGAGCATAAAGAACATTAAAACAGACGAGCGAGGCGAAGCCTCGCTCGTCTCTGCAAGGAATGAAGTAATTCAGAAATTCCTAATATATAATACCTCTTTATCATGAGAAAATTTCGCTCGCAACATGTAGTAGAAAAACACAAACGAATTTTTTGGGTAAAATTTGTGTTTTTTTGGATATTCTTATTTATTTTAATTTATCTAATCTCATATTTGTCAAAAAGAGAAGAGGTAGGAATTATTGATATAAATATTATTGGAAACGAAGCGGTTCAAGATAAAGATATATTAGAAATAATAAATAAAAACCTAGAAGGAAATTATCTTGGGTTATTTTCCAAATCTAATGTATTTCTTTATCCAAAATCTAAAATAAAAACTGAGATTTCTAATTCATTCTTAATAATTAAAGAATTAATTATTTCGTTTAATGATTTTAAAAGCATTGACATAAACATTGCTGAAAGAAAACCCTTTGCTTTGTACTGTGAAAACACGAAAATGGAATTTTTGGAAAAAGAAGAGTCATCTCAAGAAAATTGTTATTTTATGGATGATAAAGGATATGTGTATACTAAAGCAATGAATTTTTCTGATAATATTTATTTTAAATATTATGAAGAAACACCTGATTTTAATCAAAATATTCTAGGTAAAACTTATTTATCTAAAGCTAATAAAAATCAATTTGAAAAAATAAATCTTTTTATTCGTTTCTTAAAAGATATTAATATTGATGTTTATCGTTTAACAATAAAAAAAGACGGTGACTATGAATTAGTTTTTGGAAATAACTCTAAATTACTTTTTGAAGGGAAACAGGATTTTAATGTACTATTAGAAAACTTACAAGCAATTTTAATTGACCTAGGAGATATTGGGGAGAAAGAATTTGAATACATAGACTTAAGATTTAATAATAAAATATTTCATAAATTTAAAGATTAAAAATAGGGGAGATTCGCTTTACGAATCTCCCCTTTTTTCTAGCTAAGGATAGCTAAGTCTCTTCCTTTGTTAAAACAATAACCAGCTACCATAATTAAAAAAGCTTGAGTAACGGCCAGTATACTAAATATAAATAACCCTGTCGTTGTTTCTATAGAAACAACGACAGTATTTATAATAAATAGAACAGCTGTTACGGCCAAACAATAATTTTTTCTCAACTTCCAACTTTTCTTTAGTTTCTCTTTTCTGTTCACACTATCCTCCTTTAAATTAAGTACCTTAAGATTAATTAGGTAAAGAAAAATATGTAGCTTCTTTTTCTTCTCCTAAATAACCCCAAATAATACATTTTTGATTTTTAAAACAAAAAACACTCAGTACTTACCCCGGCTATAGTAAATATGCCGAAACGAGTTCTCATTTTATCACCACGACGATAATGCTGAAATTTTTAAGGAAGTGTTCTGAAAACTTCTGGTGAAATATTTACAACAACAGTTTCACCAGATTTGGTTAATATTCTCTGCTGCATAACAACCCCCTTTAAGAAATTAACCTGAAACCTTCATAACTTGGCAAAAAATATGAAATAACATTCTCTTTACCAAGATAACCCCAGACAACATCTTCATTAATAGAGTCGCTGGTATGATCAAAGCCCACCCCTACTATCATAAACACTCCTGCATAAGTGTGAACTCTATCACCATGCTTATATCTTTGAAGATGCCTTCGCTGAAGACGCTTAAAAGCCTCCTCAGAAGTATCTACTTCTATGATTTCCATATCTCTATTCATGATCTGTTGCATAACAACCCCTTTAAGAATTAAGATTAGACTTTTCTAGAAGGAAGATAGAAATAAGAAGCTCTTTCTTCACTTTCAAAATATCCATAGATAACTTTTATACGAAGTCTACCCCTAAGAGGGGCTACCCCTAGAATTTTAAACATTCCTACACCAACAGAAACCTCCTCTCCGCTTCTATGTTTTTGTAAAAATGTCTGAGGAAGAGACTTAAACGCCTCATCCGAGGTATCAACCTCTAGAGTAAGGCCAAGCCTGTCTTTAATTTTCATAGCAAGCCTCCTTATCCTTTTAAGCTGTCAAATAACTAAGCTATTTATTAGTATTGCTTTCTAAAATTGATATTATCATGAGATAATAAGAAAAACAAGATGTCAAACAATTTTTGGAAAAAATTACAAAAAAAAACAGAGCTCTTAAGAGCTCTGGTGTTCGTTTTTGGAAATAGTGTTTCAAAAGATAACTCTTGATAAATCTAAGCCGAAGCAAGAACATTGTTTTTCATCGTCCACATATCCATAAACGACTTTGTGACCAGACAAATGATTTGTCCCAAAACCGACCCCAACCACTTTAAATCTTTCGAAAATGGTGTTTCTTAGCTTGAGAATATCTCCGATTTTAATTTTTTTATTGCAAAACCATTCTGCAAGATATTTTTTTAAAGCTTCATCTGATGTATCTATTTCAATTTTACTTCCATCACCTATGGTAACTATTTTCTTCATGATATACCCCCCTTTTTTATTGAAGTTAACTTCTATAAATGATATTATCAAAAAATAATAATATTATCAACATGTCAAACAATTTTTGGAAAAAATTACAAAAAAATAAAAAACCGTTTTTTGCTTTGGCTCCAATGGCTGATGTTACTGATTCTGCTTTAAGACAAATAGTTGCTAAATACGGAAAACCAGATATATTGTTTACTGAATTTGTAGCTTGTGATGGATTATGTTCAATAGGAAAAGAAAAATTAATGCCACTTTTAAAATTTAGTGAAAATGAAAGACCTATTATAGCTCAATTATTTGGATCTAAGCCTGAAAATTTTGAAAAATCTGCTAGATTAATAGCTGAATTGGGTTTTGATGGGATTGATATTAATATGGGTTGTCCTCAAAAAAATATCGTTAAACAAGGAGCAGGAGCAAAATTAATTGATAATCCAGAACTAGCTAAGGAAATAATTAGGGCTACGAAACGGGGAGCAGGGAAATTGCCAGTATCCATAAAAACTAGAATTGGATATAAAAAAAATGAAATTGAAAAATGGTTGCCGATTTTATTAGCAGAAAAACCGATTGCAATTACAATCCACGGAAGAACCCAAAAAGAAATGTCTAAAGTTCCAGCTAATTGGGATGTTATAAAAAGAGGAGTTGAAATAGCTAAAGGCTCTGGAGTTTTAATTTTGGGAAATGGAGATATAAAAAATATTGAAGAGGGAACTCAGCTAGCTGAAAAATCTGGGGTAGATGGGATTATGATTGGTCGTGCAGTTTTTGGTAATCCCTGGCTATTTAATGACTTAGTAGTCCGGGTACTAAGTATTCAGGAAAAATTGGAGGTTTTGGTAGAGCATATTAAATTATATAAAAAGTTTTATGGTGGAAAAAATAGAATTAAACCTTTTAATTTAATGAAAAAACATATTGGAGCTTATGTCCGTGGGTTTAAAGGAGCTAAAGAATTAAGAATAAAATTAATGGGCACAGAAAATGAACAAGAAGCTTTAGATATCTTAAAAAAATATTTAAAACCTAAAGCTTGTGATTAAAATAAAGATTATTACTCCAGTTAACCTACTCTTGCCGGCAGGCAGGCTGGAGTAATAACAATGATGTATTTTAATTTTAAATTTTTATTCATAATACTTAGAATAAAAAATACCAGCAAATAAATGCTGGTATTTTTTATTATGCTCTTTGATATCTATAAGCCGGATTCTGTTATTATCCGATCATTAAAAATGATTTAGGATAATAGATAGTTATTTATCTGGATATATTGTCGCCAATATATCTCAAGCGGCACCCCCGACACTTTGTTCACAAACAAAGTGTCTAGTTTAAAGTCTGTAAAGTTCTTAAAGTCAAAAGTAAAAAATTTGCGAAGCAAATTTTTTAACTTTATAAACTTTCAACTTTTGACTTTCGACTAGGCACTTTGAGCTTATGCTCAAAGTGTCGGGTACGACCTTGCACTTAGGTAAGGATTTTGCCGTTTCACCCCCTCACCCAAATTGATATTCTAAATTTATAAATAAAATACCAATCTGGGTGAAGGACTACGCCCGAAGGCGCCTGATTTCCTTTCGGATTTCAGCGTCTCTGCTCGCACCTCTGAGCACTCCTCACTATGTTCGGAGTGAGTCAAAAGTCTATAAAGTAAAAATTTGCAAAGCAATTTTTTTAGCTTTCAACTTTTGACTTTTAATTTTCAACTCGAGTATTCCGAATGCAATGAGGAATGCTCTGACAGGGATTACCTGCTACCATTCTCCCAGCACCACTTTTTATTTTTATAAATTAAAGCATCAAAATTTAAAAATAAAAAGTGGTGCTGGGAAGTGTCCGGACTTTCCTCCAAATTTTTCTAAAAGAAAAATTCAGCAACTATCCGATATCAAAGAACATGTTTATATT
Source organism: Minisyncoccota bacterium (assembly GCA_023135835.1). GTDB lineage: Bacteria > Patescibacteriota > Minisyncoccia > Phycocordibacterales > UBA12079 > JAHITU01. The sequence continues at coordinate 9,751 of JAGLSI010000008.1, read as the reverse complement.
ATACCTTAAATTGTTGTTTTTAGCAAAATATATAATTTTAAACTTGACAATATATATAAAATACTATACTAATAGTATTAGGTTGTTATATAAACTTTGAAAAATAAAATTAAACTTTTTATAGGGGGTTTTTATGGATCAAATATTTATAAATATATTTATTGTTGGGTGGATGGCTTTATTCATTACTTTTATTACAGGGATTATTTTAGGAGAAGTGAAGGGTAGAGGGGTTCCTCTAAAAAAAATAAAAGAGGGTGTTATTTACACAATGGTAAATAATTTCTCTACTAAGTCAGATACTATTCTTTGTGCAAAGATGAGTACAAGTGGTAAAAAATCTCGTTATTATGAGATAAATATGGTTTACTTTGTAGATTTCTCTTATAAAAAAATAGACTCTTCTGAAATTCCAAAAAAATTTTCAGCTAAGATTGTAAAAGTTACCATGCCACAATATCTTCAAAACGAGAGCGGGGTATTACGAACCAGAAAAGTTTGGATGCTTCGTTCAATAAAACAATGAAAAATGAGTTTTCCTACTGAGAAGATGATAGGAGATACAAATCTTTTAACAAATAACAAAATAGATTAGGTTTAAGGCGGGATTGTGAAAACAATTCCGCCTGTTTTTTATTTACTTAAATTAAAATATTTAATACTTTAAACAAAACATTTTTAAAAACTTGATTTATTAACTTAATAAGAGTATAAGATTAGTAGTTTGTTCATAAATAAATGTTTAAAATAGCTATTAATAATCAAATTAGGGGGCTGTGATGGAAATGTTTACGATAAATACGATATTGGGAATAGCGGTGCTCTCAATGGTCTATGTGTGGGTTTATTATATTGGGAAAAACCAAGGTAAAGGACTTCCTAGGAAGTCCTTGAAGGAAAACGTTACCTACACCGTCCATACAATAATTCCACAAAGTAACAGCTTACAATTTTTATTGTATCTAAAAACAACTTCTTCTGGGAAACAAGCCTGTTATTATGAAATACCCAGAAATGAATTATTTGATTCAAACAAAAATCAAATAGCTTCTCCAAAAAGGATCCCTAAACATTTTCGGGTAACTTTGTCCTGGATGACATTTTGGAAAAAAGGAAACATATCTGGAAAATATGTTTATACTATCAAGCCTCACAAGGAATAGATCGGTAGTGGCGAGTTTGCTTTCAGCAAACTCGCCATTTTTAATTTTATTCTTCAAAAAAAATATAGTATAATATATTAGAATATGCCTCAAAAAAGAAAAATAGATAAAATTTTTGCCTTTATCGTGCTTTTGCTCGTTTCATTAGGTTTCTTTTTATTTATGTCTGCTTCTATGGGATTATTGGCTAAAGGAAAAGAAGATTTTTTAAACATTTTTCTAAAACAAATTGGCTTAGGTTTAATAGGAGGGCTTATTGCTATGTTTGTTTTAACTAAAATAAATTATAGAAAATATAAAAAATACACCTTTTATATTTTCTTGGCTTCTGTATTTATTTCATGTTTAGTATTTGTGCCTGGAATTGGATTTGAACATGGTGGGGCTAAAAGATGGTTAGATATATTAGGATTTTCTTTTCAACCAGCTGAATTATTAAAAATTTCTTTTGTTCTTTATTTTGCTACCTTTTTATCTGTTTTTAAAGATAAATTAAATAATTGGCGTTATAGTGTAATTCCAACTTTTATTTTGCTGGGGATTATCACAGCAATTTCTTTTTTCCAACCTGATTATGGAACTTTGGTAATTATAGTAATTACAGCTTTAGGAATGCTTTTGGTAGCTGAGGTTAATTTCAAACATTTTTTTATTATTATCGGATCAACTCTTCTAGCTATTGTTCCTTTAGCATTATATAAACCTTATGTCTTGCAGAGATTATTAACTTTCTTAAACCCTGCATCAGATTTATCAGGAGCAGGTTACCAAATAAATCATGCCCTAATTTCTATTGGATCGGGTGGTCTTTGGGGAAAAGGATTTGGGAAAAGTATTCAAAAATTTGGATTTCTGCCTGAACCAACAGGGGACTCTATCTTTGCTGTTACTGCTGAAGAATGGGGATTTATAGGGTGCCTTATTTTAATAACTTTGTTTTTGATGTTTGCCTTTAGAGGACTAAGAATAGCTTCTCGTTCAACAGATGTTTTTGGTAGGTTGTTAGCTGTGGGTATTGTTATACTTATTGCATCACAATCATTTATTAATATAGCTTCAATGTTAGGAATTTTCCCTTTAATAGGAATGCCTTTAATTTTTGTTAGCCAAGGGGGAACCGCATTATTTTTTGCCTTAGCCGAAGTGGGTATTTTATTAAACATTTCTAAATATAAGAAAATAACAGTATAATTATACTAATTACTTAATTTTAATTTATAAAAGATAATATGAAAATAATTTTTACAGGAGGAGGAAGTGGGGGACATTTTTATCCTATAATCGCAGTGGCTCAAGAAATAAATAATTTAGTAATAGAAAAAAAATTACTTAAACCAAAAATGTATTTTTTATCAAATACTCCTTATGATAAGAAAAAACTATTTGAAAATAATATAGAATTTAAAAAGATTTCTGCAGGGAAATTAAGACGGAATTTTTCTATCTTAAATTTCTTTGGATTATTTAAAACTGCTTGGGGATTCTTAAAATCTCTTGTAGTTGTTTTCAATATTTTTCCAGATGTTATTTTCAGTAATGGAGGCAATGTTTCTTTCCCTGTTTTACTAAGCGCCAAGTTATTAAAGATTCCTGTGTTTATTCATATTTCTGATTCTGTACCAGGGAGAACTAATCGTTGGGCTTCAAAATTTGCAGAAAGAATATCCTTAGGATTTCCTGATGCCGTTCAGTATTTAAAAACAAATAAAGAGAGAATTGCTTTTCTAGGTAACCCTATTCAAAAAGAGTTAACTATTCCACTGAAAGAAGGGGCTGAGGTATTTTTAAAACTAAAATCTGATATTCCTACTATTTTAGTTTTAGGAGGTTCTGGTGGAGCAAAAACTATCAATGAAAACTTAATTGATGTTTTGCCTCAGTTAGTGGAAAAATATCAAATTATCCATCAAACTGGTAAAAAATTATTTAGAGATGCTGAAAAAAGAGCTGGGGTTGTTTTAGATAAGAGTGAATTTAAAGAAAGATACAAGGCTTTTCCTTATTTAAAAACACTGGGAATGAGAATGTCATCTGGTATATCTAACTTAGTAATTTCCCGTGCAGGAGCTGGTTCAATTTCCGAAATTGCAGCTTGGGGTAAGCCTAGTATAATAATTCCAATACCTCAAAAAGTTAGTGGTGATCAAAGAAATAATGCTTTTGCTTATGCTAGAGCAGGAGCTTGTGTTGTAATAGAACAAGAAAATTTAAGTTCCACATTATTTTTAACAGAAATTAATCGCCTAATGAGCGACTCAGGGAAAATGGAACAATTAAGTCAAAAAGCTAAGGAATTTTCAATTCCTGATTCTTCTAAAAAAATTGCTTCAGAATTATTAAATATAATGATTAAACATAACGACTAAACATGAATAAAGAAATTACAGAAAAAATAATAACTAGATTACCTCCGTCTCCGACAGGGTTATTTCATATTGGAACAGCTAGGACAGCTTTATTTAATTATCTTTTTACTAAACAAAATAACGGGAAAATGTTATTTCGTATGGAAGATACCGACAAGGAACGATCAAAAAAAGAATTTGAAGATAATATTACTGAGGGGCTAAATTGGCTAGGGATAGATTATGATGGAGAAATTACTAGACAATCAGAAAGAACAGATATTTATAAAAAATATTTAAATAAAATGATTGAGGATGGTTTTGTTTATGAAGCAGAAGAATCTAAAGAGGGAGATAAAAAAGTAATTCGTTTTAAAAACCCTAATAAAGAAATAGTTTTTCAAGATTTAATTCGTGGAGAAGTAAAATTTGATACTAGTGAATTAGGGGATTTTGTAATTGCAAAATCATTAGAGGAACCTCTTTATCACTTAACTGTGGTTATTGATGATTTTGAAGGTGAGGTGAGTCATGTAATCCGCGGAGAAGATGGAATTTCAAATACACCACGACAGATTCTAATTCAAGAAGCTATTGGAGCAGAAAGACCTGTTTATGCTCATTTACCATTAATTTTAGCGCAAGATAAATCAAAAATGTCTAAAAGATTTGGGGCTGTTTCTATTGATGAATATAAGAATAAAGGTTATTTACAAGATGCTATTATAAATTATTTAGCTTTGCTTGGCTGGAGTCCGCAAGGAGAAGAAGAAATATTTACCTTGAATGAGTTAATTGAAAAGTTTGATATTAAAAAAGTTCATAAAGGAGGGGCTATCTTTAATATAGAAAAATTAAATTGGATAAATAAAGAACATATAAAATTAATGTCTGATGATGATTTTAAAATTAAAGTTTTGGAGTTTATACCTGAGGATATTAAAAATAAAATTGAGGAGAATCCTGAATTATTTAATAAAATCTTACCTATTATAAAAGAACGGATTGAAAAATTTGAAGATATTATAGAAATGACTAAAGAAGGGGATCTTAATTATTATTTTGAACAACCTGAATATGAATTAGAAAAGGTACTTTGGAAAGATGATAATGATTTGATGGTATTAAAAACTCGCATAGAAAAAAGTATTGAATTGATAGAATCTGTCGGGGAGTTTTCAGCTGAAAAAATTAAAGAAGCTATTTGGGATTATGCTTCTGATGAGGGGAGGGGGTCAGTGCTTTGGCCGATTCGTTATGCTTTATCTGGAAAAGATAAATCTCCTGATCCATTTATTTTGTGTGAAGTCTTAGGTAAAGAAGAAGTTATTAAAAGATTAAATTATGTTATTGAAAAAATTCAAAAATCTTAAAAATAAAATCACTTGGGGGTGCTACCCCCAAGTGGTTTGTTTGGTGCTTTTGGTAGGTTTGATTTATCCGTTTAATTTTGGAGATGCTTCTGAAATAGATAAGTTAAAATCTCAAATTAGTGAAAAAAATACTGAGATGCTTGAATTAGAGGGCGAGATTTTGCTATGGGAAAAAGAATTAGAGGTAGTAGGAGAAGAGAAAAAAAGTTTAAATAACGAATTATATTACTTAAATACTACTGAGAAAAAATTAAATTCCAATATAAACTTAACTACAAATCAAATTTATAGTTCTGGTTTAAAAATAGAAAAACTATCACTTGAAATTGAAACTAAAAAATCTGATATAGAAATAAACTCGTTAGCTTTGGCTGAATCTATCCGATCTATTCACGAACAAGAATCCTATACATTGTTAGAGTCTGTTTTAAAAAATAAATCAATGTCTGATTTTTGGAATGACTTGGAAGGGCTACAAAAAATTCAAAGTGAACTTCAAGATAAAACCGTTGCTCTTAAACAATTAAAAACTGAACTAGAAACTGACAAAAAAGATTCAGAAATTCAAAAAGTTAATTTGGCTAATTATAAAACAGAGCTGGCTGATGAAAAAGTTATTGTAGAAAATACTAAGGAGGTTAAAAATGAGTTATTAGAAACAACAAAAAATAAAGAATCTAATTATCAGGATATTCTAGAAGAAAAATTAGCCTTACAGCAAAAACTTGAATCAGAATTAAGAGAATTTGAGGCTCAGCTTGAATATACTTTAGACAAAGGACGACTTCCAAAAAAGGGGAGCGAGGTTCTTATTCATCCTGTTAAAAATCCTAGGATAACTCAGTATTTTGGACTTACTCCTTTCGCTATGACAGGAGCTTATGGTTATGATAAAGAGGGGAATCCTAATCCTCATAGAGGAGTGGACTTTGGAGTATCAATCGGAACTCCAATGTTAGCGACAGCCAATGGAACTGTACGATATTCTGAAGATATGGATGCTTATGCAGGCTGTGTTTCTTATGGAAAATGGGTTTTGATAGACCATGACAATGGATTATCAAGCTTTTATGCTCACTTATCCTTGATTAAAGTAAGCGCTGGGCAGAAAGTAAGTACTGGGGATATTATTGGTTATAGTGGAAACACAGGCTACTCAACAGGTCCTCATTTACATTTCTCTGTTTTTGATAGAAGTGCGGTTAAAGTTGGATTATATACATGGAGTAGGGGTTGTAAAAAAGCAACTGTTGCCTATGCTCCTCTAGAAGCTTATCTAAATCCGATGGATTATTTACCTAAAAATTAAAGTTTTTTATTAATAATTAATATAAAAAATATTATGTTAAATAGAAAAAAATTTCCTTGGTGGATTCATGTAGTCTTGGGACTTATTTGGATTTTTGTAGGAATAACTTTTCATATAGGAACTGAACTTATTATTTGGGTAATAGGGGGATTGGTTATGCTTGGGGTTGGGTTGTTGAATAGGGGTTAAGAGTGGGGAAATTTTTGGGATGTGGTAGAATTGGAGTAATAACAATATTAAAATTTAATTTATATTAATATGTTAAATGATAAAAATACTAATATTCAAACACTTAAAGATTTGCTTATAGATTTTAGAAATAAACGAGATTGGAAACAATTTCATGATCCTAAAAATCTTGCTGAAGCAATTTCTATAGAAGCAGGAGAACTTCAAGAACTTTTTTTATGGAAAGATAAAAAAGATATTTCTAAAGAAATTAAAAACAGTTCTAAATTTAAGGAAAAAGTAGGAGAAGAACTAGCTGACATAATTATTTTCTGTTTAAATTTTGCTAATTCTACTGATCTTGATGTATCAGCCATTATAGAAGATAAAATAAAAAAAGCTGAAAAAAAATATTCAGTTGAAAAAGCGAAAGGAAATGCTAAGAAATATACAGAATTGGAAAAAATATGAGTAACATTACAACCTTTCAGTTTAATACAGAAGGCTTCGATAAATTAAAAAAACATCAAAGAGGTTTAGATTGGCCGTTTGTATATATTATTGAAAATAATAAAGAAGCTTACATTGGAGAAACTATAAATGTATTTAACCGAAGTAAACAACATTATAAAAACCCAGAAAGAAAAGAATTAAAAAATATTCATATAATCACAGATGAAACATACAATAAATCAGCAACCTTAGATATAGAATCATCTCTTATACAATATATGGCTGCTGATGGAGTAAAAATTTTACAAAATTCAAATAAAGGATTAGTGAATCATAGTTATTATGATAGAGAAGAATATAAGAAAGAATTTAGCGGAATTTGGGATAAATTGAAATCGAAAAAAATTACTAAAAGAGAATTGCTAGATATTAAGAATAGTGATCTTTTCAAATATTCGCCATATAAATCTCTAACTGAAGATCAAAATGATTTTGTAGAAAAGATTTTTACAGATATAAAAAATGAAAAATCAAAGACATATATTATTAATGGGCAACCAGGTACTGGTAAAACTGTCTTAGCTACATATTTAGTTAAATATTTAAAAGAGCATAAAGACACTAAGCATTTAAAAATTGCTTTGGTTATTCCAATGAAACCTTTACGCAAAACTCTAAAAAATGTTTTTCGGAATATAAAAGGTCTTAATGCAAATATGGTAATAATTGCTAATGATGTTGCTCGTAGTGACTACGATTTAGTTATAGTAGATGAAGCTCATAGACTTAAGAGAAGAAAAAATCTAGGAGCTGCTTTTAGAGCTTTTGATAATATTAATAAAATGTTAGGTCTAAATAGTAACGCTACTCATTTAGACTGGATTATAAAAAAATCTAAACATCAAATATTTTTTTACGATAAAAACCAAAATGTCATGCCAACAGATGTTGGTCCTGAGCAGTTTGATAAATTAGAAAATGTTGTTAAATATAATTTAACAACTCAATTAAGAGTACAAGCAGGAGATAAATATATAAAATTTATAGAAAATTTATTAAATGTTAGAGATAATGATGAAGGTTTTGGTTTACATGATTTTAAATTATATGATGATCTAAATGAAATGGTTAGTGATATAAAAAGGAAAGAAAAAAATTTAGGATTATGTAGAGTTGTGGCTGGATATGCTTGGCCATGGTTATCCAATTCAGATAGAAATGATAATCCAGCAGAATATGATATTGAAATTGGAGATTGTAAATTAAAGTGGAATAGTACAGCAATAGATTGGGTAAATTCATTTAATGCAATTAACGAAGTAGGGTGTATTCATACAACACAAGGTTATGACTTAAATTATGTAGGAGTAATTATTGGTCCAGAATTAAAATATGACTCCAATACTAAAAAAATATATATAGATAGAAATAAATATTATGACAGAAATGGACGAGCAGGAGTTACTAATGACGAAGAATTAAAAAGATATATTATAAATATATATAAAACTTTATTAACTAGAGGAATTAAGGGAGCTTATGTATATGTGGTAGATGATAATTTGAGAGATTACTTTAAAAAATTCATTCTGAATGAAAAAGTTGTTGAGCAAGAAGAAAAAGAAGGAATTTTAAAACCTTCGTTTGTAGATCAAATTATAAATATAGTAGATACTATCATGATACCTCTTGTAGGGAGTGCCCCATGTGGAGGTCCTATTTTGGGCGAAGAAAATAAAGAAGATGAAGTAGCTGTTGATAAGTCTAAAATAAAATCAGGATTTAATTATTTTATTCTTCGTGCGGAGGGAGATTCGATGAATCTTGCAGGAATATTAGACGGCGATCTAGTTTTGTGTAGACAACAATTAAAAGCAGACTCTGGAGATAGAGTTATAGCTTTGCTTGATGATAATGTGACAATTAAAATGTATGATAAAAAAGACGGAAAAAGAATATTGTTACCAAAAAGTAACAATCCTATTCATAAGCCAATAATTCCTAATGAAGGTGATAGTGTCCTTGGTATTATTCAAGAAGTATTAAAAGAATAATTGTTAATTTAAAAAAATAAGATGTATATTTTTATTGATGAAAGTGGACAATTTACAAAACATAACAACGAAAAATATTTTGTTGTAGCTTCTTTTACTATTGGAGACCCTACTCGTACTTCAAAAAGATTTCGTTCCTGGATGAGAAGTCGTTTTCCAAGAAAAATGAGAACCCAAAGTGAAATAAAATGGTCATCTTCAGGAATAAGTGATAGCCTTCGTCTGAGGACTCTTAAGTATATTTCATCTTTAGATGTTCGGATTCGTTTTACTTTTTTACTTCGTAAGAATATACCTCACAAATATCATAAAAAAAATGGGCTAGCGAGTGGACTTTTGTATACTAATGTTATTGGCGAAGCCCTAGATGATTATTTACCAATTGCTGATGATAAAGTTCTAGTTTTTTGTGATAGAAGACATTTAAAGGGAATGGCGGAAAAAGAGTTTCGTGGAATTTTAGAGGCTAGATTACTGACAAATTTATCTCCAAATTCTTTTGCCCAAATAAAAATGGTGGATTCAACAACAAGCGTTAATGTTCAGATTGCTGATTGGATAGCTGGAGGATTATTTCGATATCTAGAAGATTGCCCGCTTGGAGATGAATGTTTCAAAATTTTGAAAAATAATTTATTAGGAGAAGGAAAGGAGCTTTTTAATAACTAAATATACAAATAAAAAATATCTGCCGAAGCAGATATTTTTTATTAGAAGTAGCGTCTTGTAAATTAGTTTATCCACAGCTTAAGTCTCGAATACTCCGAGGGAACACTGCGGCTTCCTACAAGCTATTATTGCATACTTCTAATTAATAGAATAATTCAATTAAGTTTAAATGTCAAGAGGTTTTGGGGAAAATTTTCATAAAGGAGTAAAATAATTT
>JAGLSI010000007.1 GCA_023135835.1 Minisyncoccota bacterium | reverse complement strand
ATTTCAAGTGAGGATTTATAAAAATAAATTATGCTAATATTTTTATTTTTATATAATCCGAATGCCGTAAATATATACTTGTCTCATATAATTACAAGTATAAAGTATCAAGTATTAAGTATCAAGTATGCAAATAAAAAATCACCTTAAAAATACAAGGTGATTTTTTAAAAGTATTTTTAAGTTCTCTCTAAATAGAACTTTTTAATTGACTAAGCCATAATTTTGCAGCCTCCAACATACTTGCCATTTGATTAAAGTCTGTAGTAGATACCTCTGTGCAAGTCCAGTCTCTCCCGTCATTAGTACATTCAGCAGGAGTTGGTGGTGTTAAAGGCAAACAAGCTCCGTTACTACAACCGCCTTCACAATAATAATCTGCTTCCATCATTACAGTATCATTTTCACAATAATACTCTTCTATAGTATTTTCACGACAAACATCAGTGTTACAGCCAAACTCTCCACAGGTTTCACCAAACACAGAATAATTCTTTCCACCATCTGAATCAAGACAAAAAGGTTGTTTTTTATCTACAATGTAAAAAGGAGCACTCAAAACAGGGTCAATGATAGGACCTCTTATATTAGCTTCAAATTGAATTTGGAAATTAGGACCAGAAGTTATATAACCTAAAGGGATAGACCACTGAAATGCATCTTGAGAAAGATAGGCTATGCCAAGATAACTCTTATCTGTTGATTCTAAAGTTCCGCCCACTAAATAAACAGAATAACTTGTTATAACAGGATTACTAGCTTCTCCTGCCCAAGTAATATTATACGACCCTGCTTGTGCAAGACTTGCCCCTTCACTTGGAAATGTTATAGCAAAAGGCTCTGTTTCAGGAACAACAATGTCTTTACAATCCTCTGGACAATTACAAGCGTTTTCACCATCTTCACAAACACCATTACCACAAGGAAGACAAATAGAGCCGCAAGTAGAACATGCACACAGATTTCCGTCTTGATCAGCCACTTCAAAACAATCTGCAACAGCCTTCAATCCAGCACAACAAGAAATAGTTGAATTACTGCAACCATAATCTTGATTCCTACATTCAGGAGAAATTATATTTTCAAGAACCCTTACATTAAAATTATGGTTATCAGTTCCTCCGTTACAATCACTAACACTAGTTTTTATAGTATAAATTCCATCTTTCTGCCAAGCGTGATCTGTTGAAAATGCCCACCCTTGTCCATCCTGTGAACTAGGAGACTGGCAAGCACCAGCCATTCCAGTTCCATCGCCCCAATCTACAGACCAAGACAAATTATCATTATCACTATCAATAGCATTCCATTTAAATAGATAACTTTTTCCTATACTCATTAACTCGGCAATTTCTGGAAAAATAATAATTTGAGGGGGAGTATTTATTCCTATAGACATAGGGTTACATACTCCATTATCACAACCATTTGGACAAGTAAAAGTGTCTGACTGGATATCATTTCCATCACAATAATATTCAACGATTTGATTACCCTGGCAACCATCACAGTCTGAATCAAGACATTGATCAGATTTACAAGTTTCATCTCCATTTTCATCTATTAAACAAGTAATTCCTTTTGTGTAAAAATTCTCTCCATCAGAATCTTTGCAAGACAAAGACATAGAAGTATTCACATTAAAATTAATTCTTTCTTTCCATTCAAGACCATGTCCTTGATAGATATCTCTACACTTACTATTTGGATCACTGCAATAAAGGGTTGCCACTGTATAATAACTTCCTACTTTTTCAGGTGCCCAATATTCTACATACCAATAACCATCATTGTATCTTGCGTTATAATTACCTGTCGAAATATATTCTTCTAAACGACTATTATCTTTAGCATTATAAGTGTAATACTGTATATTCCAACCCTCTTCTCTAGTAGCTGGACTACCATCAACCTCAATACCTTTTATTGTCAATTTTATTGGTTCTTTGGAATTATATGTCTGTTTTTCACCATTAATATCTATTATCTTTTGATAAAAACAAGAACCTTCTTCACAGCCAAACTCACAACTCATTACATTCTTTTCTATAAACTCTTGACCTGTCCTATTTTCTATAGAACAATAATACTCAACAACACTAGTCTCGTAGCAAGAATCGTAATGAACATCATCACTAAGAATTGTTTTTCCTGCTATATATTTGTTTTTCCCTCCATCTGAATCTGTACAAGAAGCTGTTGAAACAACACCGCAATCTTCACAAGGCTGTTCTATTTTCGGCTCTATAATGGGCGAAATAATTGGTTTTATGACAATTGATGGCATTTGACTTCCACATCCATAAAGTTGATTTAATTTTTCTCTGGTTGTTTTTCCTACATACCCTGTTCCATAAGACATCCCCCAAGGAGCTAGAATTTCTTTTTGATATTTTTGCTGAAAACCAACTACAGATGATGATGTATGTTCACCAAAATAACCAATTTTATCTTTTGATATACCAAAACCTTCTTTTGTTAAAACATTTTGGAGAGCATCAACTTCTGCTCCACTATCACCATATTTCAAAGCAGTATTAAAAGTATGACACCAAGTCTCTACATTTTGCACGGGAGTAGTTCCTCCCTGCTGAATTAATTGCTCTTGCAATGACGCAACCATTGCTAATAAACTACTTATTTGCGCTTGTAATTCATCAATTGTAACGGCCAAAGATGAGTTAGGAATAATTAGCATCCCTAAAAACAAAAACCCTAACAAAACTCCTTTTATATTTTTCATTTTTTATAAATAAAACTTAATTTAATAATAACTAGTTAGCTGTACTATCTATTATAAATAGTATCATTTGCCCAAAAAAAAGCCATAACTATGGTTGATATCTTATATTACAAAATTAAATAAAAATTATTTAATCAAATTTAAAAACTCTTTTTCATCTAAAATTTTAACTCCTAATTTTTTAGCTTTTTCTAATTTGGAACCAGCCTTATCTCCTGCTACAATAAAATCTACTTTTACTGATACTGAACTAGAAATAGAACCTCCTAATAAACGGATTTTCTCTTTAATTTGATCTCGACTCATTAACTCCAATGAACCTGTTAAAACAAAAACCTTATCTTTTAATTTTTGAGAAACTTTTTTAGGATTTTTTATTTTTATTTCCTTAAGTAATCGCTCTAACATTTCTAAATTTTCTTTATTTTTAAACCAATCTATTATTGACTGAGCCACAACATCCCCTACGCCATCTATTTTATCTAAATTATTAAAACTAGCTTTTCTAAATTTTTCGAAAGAACCAAAAACATTGGCTAAATCAATAGCTGTTTCTTCTCCTACTTGATCAATAGACAAAGACATTATAAATTTAGCTAAATCAATTTCCCTCGCCTTCTCTATCGCCTCTAATAAATTATCAACAGATTTTTCCGCAAATCTCGGCAAAACTAACAAATCTCCTTTTTTCAAAGAAAATAAATCATCAAAAGTATTCACTAGATTTTCTTCTAACAAAACATCTATTACTTTCGGACCTAAATTATCAATATTAAAAACTTTTTTAGAAACAAAATGGTGAAATTTCCTTTTTTGCTGAGCAAAAGAATTCTTATTTACACAACGATAAGCTACTTGCCCTGGAATTTTTTCTATAGACCCATCTCCTCCACAAGCAACAACTTTTTTAGGAAAATAAAATACTTTTTCTTTTCCTATTCTCATTTCTTTAATAACAGAAATTATTTTAGGAATTACATCTCCTGCCTTCTCCAAAATAACTGTATCTCCTATTCTGACATCTAATTTTTTAATCTCATCCTCGTTATGCAAAGTTGCTCTTGAAACAGTAGATCCATCTACAAAAACAGGGGTTAAATGGGCCACAGGAGTTAAAACTCCAGTTCTGCCCACCTGCAAAACAATATCTTCAATAATAGTAGTGACTTGCTCGGCTGGAAATTTATAAGCAATTCCCCAACGAGGTGATTTACCAGTATGCCCTAAAACTTCTTGTATTCTTAAAGAATTAACTTTAATAACAACCCCATCTATTCCATATTCTTGTTTATCTTTTTTCTTTACCCAAGATTGGTAAAATTTCTCCACTTCTTCAATAGAAGAACATAGTTTATAGTGAGAATTTACTTTAAAACCCAATTTTTTTAATATTTCAAGCCCTTGAATTTGTGTTTTTGGTTTTTCTTTAAAACCCTCAATTAAATCTAAACTATATATAAAAGATTTTAAGTTTCTACTAGCTGTAACTTTTGAATCAAGCTGACGAATAGAACCAGCTCCAGCATTTCTAGTGTTGGCAAATTCTGACTCACCTTGTTTTCTTCTTTCAACATTAATTCTTTTTAATTCATTTTTTGGTAACCAAATTTCACCCACAGAAATTAAATTAATCTTTTCTGACAAAACAAGAGGTATATCTTTAATTGTTTTCAAATTTTGAGTAGCATCCTCACCAACAAGTCCATCTCCCCGAGTTGCTCCGAGAATAAAATTACCATTCTTATAAGTTAAAATAGCCTTTAAACCATCAATCTTAAGTTCTACACAATATTCTATCTTTTCTTTCTTGATACTAGAATCTTTATCAATCATTCTTTGTATTTTTTCTTCCCATTTTTTTATTTGTTCAAAATTAAAAGCATCATCAAAAGACCATTGTCTCTTTTTATGCTTAGCTTTTTTAAAAACCTTTAATGGATTTGATCCAACTCTTTGAGACGGACTAGTTGAAGATTTTAATTGTAAAAATTGATTTTCAATTGAAATAAGCTCTTCCATTAAAGAATCATAAGCTTCATCAGAAATTTCATGCTTATCTAAAGTATGATAAAGGTGATTATGATATTCAATCACTTTCTTTAGATTTTCATATTTATTTATTATATTTTCAGGAATTTTTTCTTTCATTCTTTGAATTATATCAAAAATAAAAAGTAAAATATAGATTTAAAAGACGGATTTTGCTAAAGCAAAATCCGTTCAACACTAACTAGCTAACCAACTAATTCCTAATAAACTAATAAGATACCCTCCATGTTCGTTCTACTATTTTTGAACTATTAGAATCACATGTATTTCTTCCAGAAGAACTAATTACAGTACTTCCGTCACTATTTTTTAAAATATTAACTTGAACACAAGTTCCCGAACCATCTTCTGGAAAAGCTAAATCAAATAAATTTCTACTATAAGATCCTCCGTCACCATTATAACTAATAAAAGTAACATCCAGATCCTGACCACTACAACTTATGTCTGAAGCTGGAGCAGTACTAGTTGAAAAAACTCCTTGCTGTATATCCCAATACAAAGCACATTCCATTCCTCCATCTGCTGCATAAAAAGCAAATAAAGATTCCCTTGAACCCGAAGATAAAACAATCTCTCTTAAGGCTATACTAAAAACTGACATACCAATTATTAAGAAAATATTAGCTAACATAAGGGCCATCATAGAAACAAAAGCTCGGTCAGCTTTTAGCTTATAGCTTATAGCTTTTAGAGGAAATTTACTTCGTAAACTTTCTTTACCTATTCTTTTTTTATTTTGTGTATTCATTGTTTTAATTTAAAAACTTTTATCTCATTTTTATTGCCAATTAAACAATCGCTCACTAACTGTAAAACTTGCGTTGTTAGGACCGTCTGTCCAATACATACTTACTACAACCTCTATCTCATCACTAGTTACTTCCAATATTTCTATATCTCTCCTAAAACGAGAATCTTCACCCGATACATACCCATAAAGATGGGTATTAGAGTTATATTTCAAATTGTCACAACCACTAGGGTTACAATAATCAATATCCCCAGCAGGGGAATCTATACTACACATGGCATTTACACCTAAACATTCACCTAAATCCTCAAGCCAATAATCTCCTTTTAAAATATTCTCATCTCTAACATTTCTAATATATTCAATTGCTTCTTGAGCTAAATATATTGAAGTAACCTGACCTTTTGCCATTTTAGAAATAGACAAGGCTTTAGTAACTAAAACAAGAGGTCCTGTTACAGCCACTAATAAAATAGTAATTGCCACAAAGGTCTCTATAAGAGTAAATCCAGCATTCTTTTTTCTTCCAGAAAAAAGAATGCTGGATTTCAGATTTAAGAGATAAGATTTAAGGTTTAAAGTTTTTATTTTTTTCATCTTGTTGTTTTAATGCCTAATTGCCGGCAGGTTCTTGTACTTTAATGATTTAATGATTTTTAAAAATCAATTATTCTTTGAGAAATTGTAGTCTGTAAATTAAAAGGCGAATTTGCTTTAGAGGTAGCGCTGGCTTCTCCATTTATTACAATCAAAACCTTTGGCTGTAAACTATCTGTTGAATCTGAACCTCTTACCGCAAAATATGAACCTTCTAAAACTAAATCTTCGGCTGTTAAGTCAAGAAAAGAACTTCCTCCATCTATTGATTTTTTAAGTCTAGAATTTTCAAACTTGAAAATAACCTGATCACTTGGAGAGTTAGGGTCTCCGTTATAAGCTTCAAAAGCAATTGCATCATCGTAATTACAATCAGATGTACCGACACAAGAAACACCGACACAATCCCCACAATGATAATTATATCCCATCCTAATTTCACGAGACATCATTTCCATAGCCAAACTTAAATTATTTACTGCTGTTTGAATAGCTTGATTTTGCTTATTTGCACTTAAAACATTTAACAAAGCTCCCATCCCCATAACCATAACCACACTAAAAAGCGCGACTGCTACAATCATCTCTACAAGAGTAAACCCCGATTGAAATCTTCTGAGATTCTGTTTTTTATTTATAAAAAATTTAGTCATCTTAATTTTAAAAAGGTTAAACTTTATTCTCATAATTTCTGACGGGGTAAACCCCGACTGATATTTATTCCTTTTTATATCTTTCTTAAGCATAATATTTTCTAAAAAACTACTCCTCTCTTCCATATCCAGGCTCCACTTCTCCAGGTCCATCAACAGGGTCTACTGCATCAAAGTTTAAATCCGCAACTGATTGAACTGATATTTGACCCACTTTATTTACAAAAACTCTTTTTTTAATTTCTTTAGGAGAAATTATATCTATATAAGCAGCTGAATAACCACTATCACTAGAATTAATTTTAATTATCGCATCAGGATTAGGTCTTTCAAAAGTAATGCTTAGATTATCACTAAAGGTACAGATTCCACCCGAACTAACTCCACACAAAGTATCTATCTTATTTCCACTTGTCATATTTAAAATATCAATAAGAATATCACTTTCACCTTCACCGTCGGTCATATCGTAAATAGAATTATTATTTACATCTGCAAAAATTATAAACTGATTATTACTTTTATCAAAAAAAACTCCGTAAGTATTACCAGCACCGCTTATTTGTTTAACTTGTACCCCGTAAGATTGAGCTTGACGAATAACTAAAGAAATTTCGTAAGCCAAGTTTTCTACCAAAACATGATTATTAAATTGAGAATGATTAAAAAAAACTAAGCCAGAAACAACAACTAAAATAGCAATTGTTACCAACAACTCTATCAAAGAAAAACCGTTTGATATTTTTTTATTTTTTTTAAAAAAAGACATTTTTAAACAATATTAAAATAAATTCCAAATACTTATATCAAAGAAAAACACTAAGATAATACCTATTATTAAAAAAGGGGCAAATGGTAGCTCACTCTTAATTGTAAAATTTTTGGAGAGAAAAAACAATTGTTTATACTGACTAAGTTTAGACAAAAATATCAACAAAAGTCCGATAAAAGCTCCTATCCAAACTCCTAAAATAATAGCTGAAAAACCCTGACTTAATCCCAAAAACCACCCTATCCCTAAGGCTAATTTAGCATCTCCTAAACCTAACCATTCACCTTTAGAAATAATCCACAAAATAACAAAAGGTAAAGCTAGAAAAGGACCTGCCCAAAAAGTTGATAAAAAACCAAAACCTTGAAAATCTAACCTGCCTGCCGGCAGGCAGGAATAAAAAATCCTAAGTAAAGCTAAGCCTGAAAACAAAAAAACCCAAGTATCTGGAATTATTTTATGATATAAATCATAAACAAAAATAATAAGTAATAAAGAAAAAATTAACCATAAAGAGATTAAATCAAATAAACATAAGGCGAACAATTGATTAAAAGTAAATAAAAATAATAATCCTGTCGCTGTCTCTACTAAAGGATATTGCCAAGAAATATTTGTTTTACATTCACTACACTTACCTTTTTGAATAAAAAAACTTAAAATAGGAATTAACTCATACCATTCTAATTTTTTATGACAATTTTGACATTCCGACCTTCCGTTTAAAGATTTTTGACCTTGTCGTAAAATAACTACATTTAAAAAACTCCCTATTATAGTTCCAAAAATAAAAATTCCAATTTGTAAAATATAATTTTCCATATCTAAATTATATCATAATATGATTATTAGCTTTTATTTTTTAGTGGATTAAAAAAAACAAAAAATAATCGCTTTAGCGATTATTTTTTTAATCTAAAATTTAAAATTTGTCATTTAAAATTCTTAAAAAATCTACAAAAAAATAAACGGCTCATATATATGAGCCGTTTATTTTTTAGTTATTTTTTAAGGCGTCACATCGTAACACATATCTACCCCTGCTGATGTACCACAATCTGTACTCGCTCCATAAAAATCTGATATAGCGTCATCGTCTTCATCTAAAAGTTTATTTGATTGCTGTAATACAGCCCCTAAGTGAAAATTCTGCCCATCACTCCAATACTCATACTCGCCTCCGTCAGGATCATCTGAAATCTTAAGGAAATCAACTAATTCTCCTCCATAAACTTCAGAAGGATAACTTGAATTAACATCATAATATAACTCTAAAGCTAAATGAATTTGTTTAATATCGGAAATTCTCCGACCATCCTTAGCTCTCTCCCTAGCACCACTCATTGAAGTCAAAACAACTGAAGACATAATTCCAATAATAGCGATAGCTACTAACAATTCAGTTAAAGTAAACCCCGTTAGAAATCTATTTTTTTTATCATTTTTGTTAATTTTTTCCATTTTAGTTTATATTTCTGGTATTTTTGCTAAATCCCCACTATTTCTAACGGGGTAAACCCTAATTGAAATTTATTCTTACTTTTTAAGTTTCTTAATTTAGTCATTTTATTTTTTAACCTTTAGAAGATGATCTTCTCGTTAAGGAGTATCTGTTGTTATGCAACCTGTTTCTGAACAAGTAACAGTTTTCCCCTCTCCTATAGCTGCATAGGTTCCTGCTGTGCTAGTTGTATAAACCCAATTAACAGATAATGCTGGGAAAGTAGCCGTTGTGCTTACACACATACTTGCATCTACTGCAGGGGCAGTTGCAGAATAGTCTATAGAATATCCATCATTTATACACATAATCAGATGTGGATGTAAAGCAGACATTTGACTTTGAACTCTTCCTAATCTTGCTTTAGTTCTCGCACTTCCTAAAGAAACTAAAATAATTGAAGACAAAATACCCATAATAGCAATGGCTACTAATAATTCAATCAAAGAAAAACCACGAGACACTTTATTTAAGTGCCCCGAAGTCTTTCTTTTTTTCTCGCTAATTAGCGAATTAGAATTTTTATACAACATTATAAGTTAAATAAAAATATAAGAATTAATTACAATCGGCTGAAAAGTTTCCAATAGGACCATCTACTGAATTAAGACCAGCCTGAAGATCTCCTGCTCCATATTCAAGATAAAAACAAATTTGATAATCTTCTGTTGTTGCAGCAGCATCACCACCAGCTTGACTAATAGAATACTCACAGACATCAGTTGCTCCAGCTGCACAAGCTGTTGTTTCAGTTGATGGATCTGAATAATCTCTTAAAGCATTGAATTGATCAGGAGTATCAGTATTCCCACAAGTTGCTAATATAGCATCAGCGGCAATACACCCTGTTACAGGTATCCCCCCAGTATCTGATGCAATAACTAAAATCTTAGCCGCATCCTTAACATCTGAAAGTCTTCGCGCATCCCTAGCTTTTTGACGAGCAGTTCCTAAAGAACTCAAAACTACAGCAGATAGAATTCCCATAATAGCGATAACAATAAGAAGCTCAATAAGAGAGAACCCTTTATCACTTTTTTTCATAAATTTCTTCATATATTTTATTTACCTATCTACTTTAAGTAGTTTAGGATTTAAAAACTAATAATTAATAATAATTTAAATTATAAAAATTGTATAATTTACTATTTATCTTTCTATTATACTCCTAAATACTGTTGAAATGAAAACTGAGTTGGGGATAAATAAGAAAGTTTTTAAATTGCTGATGAGATATTATAAATAGGCATCAATACAGCAGCCATTAAACCACCAACTCCTAAACCTAGAAGAACAATCATGGCTGGTTCAATCATACCTACCAACATATCTACAGCTCCATTTACTTCTCTCTCATAAAAACGAGACAAGGTATCTAAAACATTATTGAATTCCCCTGTTTCTTCACCAATTTTTATCATTTGAACCATAATATTAGGAATTTCTTCATAACCAGATAAAGAATCTGATACAGAAACTCCTGCCTTAATAGCTTCTACAGATTTTTCTAATATTGCCTGATAGACAACAGAATCTACCACAGTAGAAGTTACTTCCATAGTTTTTATAATAGAAACTCCACTAGTTAACATGGTTTGCATATTTCCTAATATTCTAGCCAAAAAGACTTTTTTATATAAATCTCCTATATAAGGAATACCTAACTTAAATTTATCAACAGATAATTTACCAGCTTTAGTACGAGCAAATCTTAAAAACATAAAAATACCTATTACCAAAAACACAAGAATAAAAATTCCATAATCTAACAGGAAATCACTCATAGAAATAACAGCTCTGGTTATAGTAGGTAGTTCTTGGCCTCCATCTATCAAAATAACGCTTATTTTAGGAATAACCATCGTGAACATCATCACCATAACAACAACAAATACCACAATAACAAAAATCGGATATATTAAAGCGTTTTTTACCTTAGACAATAAATCATAATTTCTATCTAAATGATCTGCCAAAAAAGAAAAGGTTTCGTTTAATTTACCTGACTCTTCCCCAGATTTTATCATGTTAACGTAAAAGCTAGAAAATACTTTTGGATGTTTAGCTAAGGCTACTGATATTTGAAGTCCTCCTTGAACATCATCAGCCACAGCTGTTAAAACTCGTCTTAAAGCTGGATTTTCAGATTCATTCCCTAGTAAACGAAAAACTCTCAGGGCTGATACGTGGGAACTAAATAGTGTAGATAATTGCTTAGATAAAATAACAACATCTTTATTGGAAACTTTTTGCAAAAAGGTAAATTCTAAATTAAGTAGATTCTTTTTTTCAGCAGGCTCTATGTAGGTAATTACATATTCACGACCTTGCAACGAAGAAATAGCCGCTTCTTCACTGATAGCATCAATATCACCAGCTTTTTCAATCCCATCTTTATCTATAATTTTATATTTGAATAACATAATTGTTTAGTGAATTAGTGATTAGTTTTTAGGTAGTTAGGAGAAAAATCGCTTTGCGATTTTTCTTTCATTCATTTATAATTTAAAATTTACAATTTCTAATTCTAAAAAAACTTTTAAAATTTTTTAGCTATCCCTTCAATTCCCTTGGATTAAATGAATATTTTCTTGCATTTTCTAGGGTTATTTCACCCATTCTAACTAATTCCTCTAAGGATTTATTTAAACTTATCATGCCTGAAGTAGAAGATGTTTCTATTACGTTAGAAATTTCAAAAGTCCTACCTTCTCTAATTAAATTCGCAACAGCATTATTGTTTATTAATAATTCATAAGCAGGTATCATTCCACCAGAAATTCTTGGAACTAATCTTTGTGAGAAAACACCTAACAAAGATGCTGCTAATTGAATCTTTATCTGATTTTGTTGTTCAGAAGGAAATACATCAATAATTCTATCTATTGTTTGAGAAGCATTGTTTGTATGTAAAGTAGAAAAAACCAAATGACCTGTTTCAGCAGCGGTTACCGCAGCAGAAATTGTTTCTAGCCCACGCATTTCCCCTATCATTATAACATCAGCATCTTGTCTAAAAACTGATTTTAAAGCAGTTGGAAAATCTTTAGTATCTATCTTTACTTCTCTTTGGTCTATTATTGATTTTCCTTTTTGAAAAATATATTCAACAGGGTCCTCTATTGTTACTATATGTTCTGCTTTAGTTTGGTTTATCATTTCTACCATAGAAGCAAGAGTTGTTGACTTACCGTGTCCCATAGGACCAACTACTAGAAAAAAACCTTGTTGTTTCTGAGCAAAAGTTTCTAAAATCGGAGGTAAATTAAGTTCTTTTAATGTTTTTATTTTTTTAGGAATAAGTCTAAGACTAACTCCAATTGATTTTTGTGCAAAAAAACAACTTCCTCTAAACCGAGCAATTTCTGTTTCAAAAGAAAAATCAATTTCTTTGTTTTTCAAAAACTCTTCTTTATATTCTGGAGTTAAAATTTCAGTAACAATACCATTCATATCTTCAGACGAAAGCTTTAGCATAGCTTCTAGATAATGCAACGCCCCTTGTGTTCTAATTACAGGATACTGATCTTTGGTCAAATGAATATCAGACCCGTTTTCCTTTATAACAGCGCTTATTAAATCTTGAATTAATTTTTTATAGTCCATAGTTATATTAGCTGAAAGTCTATAAAGTTGAAAGTTGAAAGTCTTTTTGAAAAAATTTGCGAAGCAAATTTTTTCCTTTTAACTTTACGAACTTTAAAAACTTTTAACTCCCCTTATTTATTATACAATAATTTAAATATTAAAAATGATTATTAATTGGGGAAAAACACTCTATATTTTTTCCTTCTATCTGAATTCCAACTAAAATTTATTAGCTTCTGCAAAAGGAATAATCTTATTAAACGCTTTTATAAACCCATCTTCTTTCATTGTTAACATTCCTTTTTCTCTAACTATCTTTTCAAGAGCAAGACTGTCAGGGTTTTTTAAAATTACTTCTTCAATTTCAGGATCTATTTCAATTATTTCATAAATACCAGTCCTACCTTTTAATCCTTCAGGGTTATTTTCTGTAGGGGTAGCTTCATAAACAAATTCTGGAAAAACAATATCTTTTTTAAACTCCTCTGGCAACCCTTCAAAAGTTTTATCAACAATCATCTTAATACTCCCTTCTATAGGAATAGGTTTACCTGATCCTTCTGCTAATTTTCTAGTCAATCTTTGGGCCATAGCAATAATTAAAGTAGGAGCAATCAAATAAGGGTCTATGCCCATCTCTATTAATCTCGGAATAACTCCGACAGCATCATTGGTATGGATTGTAGAAAGAACTAAATGCCCTGTCAAGGCCGCTTGAATAGCTAATCCAGCTGTTTCCTTATCTCTAATCTCCCCCACCATGATTATGTCTGGGTCTTGCCTCAAAATTGTTCTTAAACCACTAGCGAAAGTATACCCTATCTCTGGTCTAACCTGAGACTGACTTACTCCTTCAACATTTTTTTCTACGGGATCCTCAAGACTCAATACATTTTTACCTAGCCTATCTACCTCATTTAAAATAGCATATAGAGTCGTAGTCTTACCTGAACCTGTTGGACCAGAAATTAAAATTAATCCGTGGTCTTTTTTAATTCCTCTCCTTATAATCTCCAAATGTTTTTTAGATAAACCAGTATCTTCAAGCTTAGCCACTCCTTTATTTGATTCTAAAAGACGCATTACAACCTTTTCTCCATAGTAAGAAGGGAATGTAGATACCCTAAAGTCTATTTTAGAATCATTAACCATTGCTGAAAACCGCCCATCTTGAGGTTTCCTTTTTTCGTCTAAACGCATCTTTGCCAAAATTTTAATTCTAGCAACTACGGCTTGTTGAACCTTAGTTGGTAAAATTAAGTGAACATCTAAGACTCCATCTACACGAAAACGAACCTGAACTTTATCTCTTACAGGCTCAATATGAATATCAGAAGCATCTCCTTCATGAGCAAATTTTAAAATAATAGCCACCATCTTAGTAATAGGTGCATCTTCTTTTATTATAGTTTCTTGTTTATTTTGCTTCCCTATCTTATCAACTTCTTTACTAATCTCAGCTTCTTCTTTGGTTAACTCTAATTCAAATTCATCTAAAACCTGAGACACTTCCCCTCTCAAACCACGATATCCCTCAAACAATATTTCAAAATCATCTTCTGTAATTACAAAAAGTTTAAAAGGCAGTCCTATTTTTGAAGAAATAAATTGAATTGCATCCCGAGCCTCTATCATAGAAGGATCTACAATTCCTATTTCCAAAAAATTATCAGCAACACTTACTGGAATAAATTTATAATGCAAAGCTGACTTTTCTGGAACATATTTTAAAACCTTATTTGAAAATTCAGCGATATTTATATCCCTGGAGGGTAAATTAAAAAATTCTTCTTTAGCATTAAGAATTTCTTTTTTGGTTACACCTTTTTCACTAAGAATTTTATCTAAACTATTATTCTCACTAACAGTTAAACTTTTTTTTATTATATCTAATAGCTCAGGTGTAATTATATTCTTTTTAGATAATATATCTAAGTAACTCATATAATTAAATTATGAAGTTGTTTCTTCTCCACCAGCATTAAAGTCACCATCTTCATCAAAAATAAAATCTTTGAAAGGATTATTCCTTCCCTTGTCTTTCTCTTCTAATTCAATACTAAAATCTACTAATTGTGTAAACACAGGCCTATCAAAAAAATCTTCATCTATGCTTAATGATTTTAAAGCTAATAATATTTCTAGGGTTTCCTTACCAACTGTACTTATACCACTATCTCTAACTGAAATTAATTGAGAATCAGAACCAGCACTAACTTTAGTTAATCCGATAAGTAAAACAATCGCTATGATTATAAAAATATTCTGTTTTTTAAATAATTTTTTCATATTTTTTTACTTTAACCAATATGTTTTAAAATTCAAATTAAATTGATATAAATCTAAATAATTTGATTCAAATGAAAGACTATTAACATCAACTATTCTTAAGTTACTACTTAAATCATTCAAAAATTTAATAAAGTCTTCATAGGATGCTTCGATCGTTAAATCTAAATTAACAATATTATACTCTTTAGTGTCTTTTCCTAGACTCCCTTCTTCATCTACATGGGAATTTACATCAACCCTTCTTATTACAGCTCCGTATTTTGACGCCATAGAATCTATCTCCATTATTAATTTAACATTATCTATGTTATCAGGAATAATTTTTTCTAGTCTATCAATATTTTCAGAATCAAGACGATTATATTTTGATAACAACGAATCTCTAACCTCTCTTAATTCTCTAGACTTATTCAAGGCTTCGTCATACTGAATTTTCTCTTCTTTTAATACCTGAATATCTTGATACATAGGATCAACAAAAAAGAAAAATAATCCTCCTGATAACAATATTAAAAATGTAGGTAATATAAATTTAAACATAAATTTATTCTAATTCTAAATTATCTTTATAAGAAATTAACTTTGGATCCATTTTCATTGAAGCTTTAAAAATAATATCACCATTATTATTTACTCTTAAATCTGAAAAAATTGGCTCTATAATATTTTTATTATTACCTAATACATTAGATTGAACAGCCACATCTCCATAACTATTAGCCTTTCCTTCTAGTGTTAATTGATAACCACCTTTTATAGTTTCAAAACTAAAATTATTAAACATCACCTCTTTTAAAGTATTTATCTCCAAAAAATCAAATAAATGTGTTAAGGAAATATGATCATCTAATATTTCTTTAGCAACTTCTATTTTTCTATCAAACTTAGATAATTTTTGAATTAAAGTTAAATCAAGCCCACCTCTTTCTTTTTCTAAAATTATATTTTTATTTTTTATCTCATCCTCTAAAAACCCTTTATAAAAAAAGACTCCTGCTGAAAAAATAACTGTTATTACAAAGATAAAAGAAGCTACCGCTAAAAACCAGCCAACATATTTCTTTTCAATAGTCTTATTATTGTAATTTTTTTTAGGAATAAAAGAAGTTTCCATAAAATTTTAAATAACCCAGCTCTAATTTACCCACATCCACTAAACTTTTTAAACAAAAAGCAGAACTGGTTGAATGCAAGAATTATATATTACATATTATACATTAAAAAACTAATCTGTATTATAAAAAGTGTGGATATATAAATTAAAAAATTAATTTTTTAATTTTCTAAACCTCTAAGAGCCAATCCAACAGCAACAGCAAATTCTGGACCTATTTCTTTCAAAACATCATCAAGAAAAGCAGGTGTTCTAACTTTTGAAAAAGGATCTGCTACCCGAGAACTGATTTCTAAATTCTTAGAAGTAAAATCTGGTAGTCCTTTTACAACAGCACCCCCTCCTGTAAAAATTAATTCTTTAATATTTTTATTATTTTTAGTTTGGTACTGCTTTAATGCTTTGTTAACCTCTATAAAAATATATTTTAAGTTTGTTTCAATTATATCGTTAATTTCTTTATTAGAATCATTAGTGACTGATAAATCAACCTCTCTTTTCTTCTCTTCAGCCTCTTTTATTGAAATTCCCAAAGCACGAGAAATAGCTAGTGTAATATCCTGTGAACCTTTATTTATAATATGGGAGTCTTTTATAACACCGTATTCAACGATATATAACTTACTAACACTAGACCCTACATCCAAAATAGCAACTGTACTAATATTATGATCCACTACTGAACGAATGGTGCTGAAAATTTCTATTTCTAAAAAATTTAAAATTAATTGAGAGCGTTTAACAATATTACTGTATTTTTCTATAGCGTTTTTATGAATAGCTACAATAAAGATTTTTAATTTCTTAACAACATCAGAGACTTCCCCTTCTTTACCTTTATTAATAGCTGGTCGCCGATCTTCAGTATCATCATCTTCTAGAAATGAATTTTCTGGAATAATTCTCCAATCTAAAATAACCTCAGAAATAGGAACTGGGATATATCTTCTTGCTTCAATTGGCACAATTTTTTTCAATTGTTTTTCTGGCATCTCAGGCACTTCAATTTCAAAAACCAAACTAGAACGAATAGGAATAGAAACTCCACAATTAGAAATATTCACACGAGACTCTTTTATTAAGTCCAAAAGAGAAGAACTAATTTGTTTATCATTTAAATTAGTAGATCTTCCCACCTCAGTTCCCCCAACAGGACCTAGAGACAATTCCCCGTATGTTTCTAAAACAGCAACCCCTTTCTCTTTTTTTAATTGCACTATTTTAATAGCGGAACTACCAATATCAAGACCTAGAAAACTTTTAGATTTCTTTTTTAAAAAATTTAAACTTTTAATTTTCTCTAAAATATCTTTTACTGCCATAAAATTAAGTTATTTATCACAAGTCTTATAAAACTCGCTCTATATTGTTATTAATTATATCATATACTTAATGAAACTTAACAACTACTTTAAAAAAACATGGGGGATAATTCTTAACGCCTTTCTTCCTCTAGATAAAAACCAGAAACTTTTAAAAAATATTTCTGTTGAAAAGTTTTTATCTTTAACTACTCCTGCTCAAATTCCTCCACTAAAAAATTCTATCGCTATATTTAGTTATAAAAACAAATTTACTAGACAAGCTATTTGGTCACTAAAATTTAAAAATAATTCTAAAATATCTCAACTTTTTGGACAAATTACTTATGATTATTTAATAGAAGAATTATCTGAATTAAATTTATTAACTAATTTTGATAAACCTATCTTAATTTCTATTCCAATTACTTCCAAAAAGAAGCGGGAACGAGGCTATAATCAAACAGAATTAATTGCTTTAGAAATAAGCAAATTAGATAACAATAATTCTTTTGAATATAGAAAAAATATTTTAAAAAAAATAAAAAATACCCTACCCCAGTCAAGAACTAGAAGTAAGGAAGAAAGAGAAAACAATCTAAAAGATTGTTTTAAAGTAATCATGCCCAAGCTAATCCACGGAAGAAATATAATTTTACTAGATGATGTTATTACCACAGGAACAACAATGAATGAAGCCAAAAAAACTCTTTTAAAACACAACCCTAAACAAATTATTTGCGTGGCTTTGGCACATTAGAAATAACTAAAATTCCATCGGCTCATTTAATGAGCCGATGGAATTTTAGTTATTTATAGATTTAGGATTTAAGATTTAAGAATTTAAATTTCTAATATTTCAAATCAAATTCAAAAATTAATTAGCATCAGTACATCTAAAATCTCTATCAGGAGATTCTGCTTTAGCAACCTCAACTAAATGTTGGCACACATCAACATTATCGGCATAACCGAAAATAAACATCATTCTTTCCCAACCAACTAACCCGTCCATCATAAACCATTGAGCTGGTATATTAAGACTACCTTTTGGATAATTTTGTACATCTTCATCAAAACTCACATCTTTATAAGAATATCCTGCGAAAAAACTGATTAATATAACTATAATTAAAATTAAAAAAATCTTTTTCATAGTTTTATTCTATCGCTAATTAATAAACTTGTATAGCAAAAGTTACTTACAAAATACTTCATACTAGCACGATGTTGCGGAGAGTGAGGGATTCGGTCACGAGTTACTAAGCTTTTTGTTCGTTCTTCGCTATCGCTACGAACTCCAAAAATCTAAGTACTCTCGACCCCGACTCGGCGACAAGCCTAAATTTTTATTTCGCTTCGCTACATAAAAATTTATCTTGTATACCGCCTCCGTCTTTCGAATCCCACCCTCTCTTTCGGCAGGATGCCAATTTTAAAATACCTCAATCGGTATTTAGAAAAACTGTTGCGGAGAGTGAGGGATTCGAACCCTCGAGGGGGTTTCCCCCCCACATCCTTAGCAGGGATGCGCTTTAAACCACTCAGCCAACTCTCCATAATATATTTAATTTTATAATCCATCCTTAGATGGGAATGAGTGTGTTTGAACATTCATCGTCCACTCTCAGTAACTCTCCATAATATATTTATATTATTATATATTTAATATAAAATAACATATTTCCTACTTTTTATCTATTTTTCATTAATAGAAATAAAAACCTCTACTATTCCAATCGATTGGAATACTTAATTTATAATTAACTAGTAAATAATCACTAAACACCTATCGCTTAAAAGTGAGGACTTTAACTCCCAAAAATAAGGCCAGAACTCTTACTATTCCAATCGATTGGAATAGTAAGAGAAATATTTTATTTTTTTAATCTTTATGTTTTTTAATTTGATATTTTTCGTATATCTCATCTAAAATGTTCCACGGACCTGCTCCTACTAGTGAAGGTATCCCCATTTTTAACACCAAATCCATTCCCACCCAAAAAGTAATTCTGTTTTTCTTTTGTTTAACAATTTTCAAGATATTTTCATATTTTTTTAAATCAATATCAATAACAATTTTTCTAACAGTAGAAGGACTTACTTTTAACAACCTTGAAATTCTATACCAACTTATATTTTCTTGAAGCATAAAAATAATAGCAAGTCTTTTCGCTAAAACTATTTTTTCTTCTTCTCCTAACAAATCGTTTATAAAATCTTTAGCGGAAGAGTTTGTTTCAAGTTTAGCGATAGTATCAACTAAACGAAAATTAATTTGTTCTAAAACTTTCTTCTTTAATTTTTCTTTTGATACACGAGCCATAATATTTTTTTAATAAATCAAATAAATTATAATTAATTTTCTAAAATTAAATTAATTATATCATACTATTCCAATCGGTTGGAGTAGTAACAGTTATATTTAAATACATAAACTTTTTTATCTATTAAAATAAAAAACCCCGCTTGCGAACAAGCGGGGTGGGATACTCTATCGAGATAATTTTTTTAATTAATGAAGACTGATTTTTAGCGTGCCCGTCTCCCAAGGCACAAAATAGCGATTCCCATCAAATACCTCCCTTGTGGTGAACCATTGATAGGTGGAACAGCCACAACAATAATTGGATTACGACAAGACAATCACTTTACATCTTTTTATATATTATCAAAATATTATAAAAAATCAACTATTTCTAAAACATAAAAAGTGTGGGTTTCCACACTTTTTAAAAATCTAACTGATAAACTTTAAAATCTATTGTTTTATATATTTCAAAGTATTCCCTCTTGCTAAGTAAGTTAATTCCAAATCATTCGCTCCCACATGAACAATAGTATATTCCAAAACTTCATCATCAGTGCTAACAATTAGATGACTCCCATCATCATCTTCTGTTTGATTTGCTTTTGAAAAATAAATTTGAAATTCCTCCCTACTCATTTCCTTTTCGTCATAATAGTCAATTTTTTCCTCTGAGGTAAATTCAATTATTGATTTTTCATCATCTACAGAAATCCATTTACCTAATAACAAATCTTTTGTACTAACAGCTTGCTCCTCTGTGAATTTAATCGTATCTATTACCTTATCAAAAGAATCAAACCATTCTTGAACTTCAGCAGAACCTTTTCCTTCGCTTAATACTTTATAAAATTCCTCTTGCTTCTCAAAGTTCCAAATTAATTCATCAGCACAATTCTCTTCATTCTTTTCAAAATATTCTGGCATAGTTGATGCTATTAAATCTTTGTTTCCTCTAACTGTTATTCTATATCTCTGTCCATCTTTAAAAAACATTAATTTTCTTTCAAAAGTTACATCACAGACCTCAAACCTTCCTAAAACCATAAACTCTTGAGCGTTTACATCTCCTAAATTACGTACTTTTTGCGAAACTTCCAAGGCAAAATCTGCCTTATCTCCGTATTCTCCGTTTGCTAAAGCCTCCATATTTAACAAAGATGATTCCTTGTCATAACCCATTAAATCTTCAATTGCATCCATCTCTACAATATCTATCATTAAAGACAGCTCGTTATTTTGATATCTTTCCCCTTCTTCTTTCAACACAATATTGCTTGGGTAGTTAAAAAACAACCCAGCTTCTTCGTTTTCATAAAATGGCCACAAATCTGTTTCGCTTTCTACTGCCTTTGCCTGCCCGCTATTATTAAATTCTTGTTCTGCAACATCTTCAGAAGACATTTCAAAAAGACTTAAACCAAACCAAATTACTAAAATTATTGCCAATATAGCTAATATATTTTTCATCCCGTTAGAGATAATCTGCTTTTAACAAACAACCTCGATTAAATTAATAATTACTACCCCGATAATTTAAAATTAAAAATTACATCAAATCTTTAACGGGATTCATATTTTTCTTTATTATCTTTTAATATTCCAGTATTATAACATAAAAAAAGTTCGGCGAAGCCGAACTTTTTTTATCCCTTAATCTTTAAACATCTTCATCCAAACAGGAATTGCAGCTATTAAAGCAATAATTAAATACCAATACCATGCTAAAGAAATTAAAATAGGAAAAAATTTAACTAACATCAAAGTAATAGCAAAAACAGCTATTTTAGTTAGAGAAATATCATACCATCTAAAATTTATAATTTTAGAATCACACCAAGAAAATAAATTCATATAATATTTTTATTTAAAAAATTATTAATATCCGACCTTTATTTTAACCGCAATAAACTTGGAAATAATTTTTAGGGTGATCACAAGAACGACATTTTTCAGGAGCCTCTTCTCCTATATGAAGATAACCACATTTACGACATTCCCATTGAACTTCTTTATCTTTTTTAAAAACCTCATTATTTTTTATACTTAACAAAAACTTACGGAAAACCTCTTCATGATGTTTTTCTGCAAAACCAATTGCTCTTAATTTATCAGCTATGTCTAATAGATTTTCTTCTTGAGCAATATCTCCAAACTGAGGATACATTTCTGAATTTTCAAAATGCTCTCCATTAATAGCAGACTCTAGATTTTCAACAGTTGTTCCCAAAACAGTATGAACATCAGCTTCTACAGAAATGTCCCCCTTCTCTTCTGCAAGATTAGAATTTTCCTGCAACTTATTTATCATTTTCATTAACTGCTTAGCATGCTCTCTTTCGTTATCTGCAGTTTTCAGAAAAATATCTGAAATTTGCTCATAACCTTCTTTTTTAGCTATTTTAGCATAAAAAGTATAACGATTTCTTGCCTGAGATTCTCCTATAAAAGCTTTTGCTAAATTTTTTAGTGTTTTTTGCATAATGTTTTGTTTTTTACTTATCAATATGCAAATTATATCATAAAAAAGAAAACAATATGTTAAAATACGAAGAATGGAACTAAATTCACTTATACAAAAAGAGTTTCGGACTACTGAATCACAAAAAAAAGCATTAAAAAAACTTGGCTTGAATACCATAAGAGATTTATTATTTTATTTTCCTTCTCGTTATGAAAGCACCGAAGATTTAAAAGAAATAAAAGGTTTAAAAAAAGGTGATAAAATAATTCTTTATGCTCAAGTTAAAAAAATAAAAGCCACTAAAGCCTATTACAAAAAAATTCCAATGACTGAGGCTACTCTTGAAGATGCAACTGGTGTTATTAAAGCTATTTGGTTTCGCCAAGCCTATATTTCAAAAATGTTACACGAGGGTTCTTATGCTAAATTTACAGGAACCATTTCAGAAAGAAACGGAAAATTATATCTAGCTAATCCTGAGTATCAAAATGTCAGTTCCCTCCCTATCGTATCAAAAGAAGCGTTATTTTCAGAAAAAAACTCTGATTCTTTTATTTTCCCCGTTTACCCAGAAACTCGTGGACTAAGCTCAAAGTGGATTTATCATAAAATTGAAAAAATATTTTCTGTGGGAATTTTAGATGAGATTTCAGACCCTATTTCCAAAGAAATTTTGAAAAAATATAATCTTCCGATCTTAAAAACTGCTTTAATATGGATTCATACTCCTCAAAAAAAATCAGATGCCCAAGCTTCTAGAAAAAGATTCGCTTTTGAAGAAGTATTCTTTATTTCCCTTTTACGAGCTAAGCAAAAAACTGAATATCAAAAAAACCCTTCTTTTAAAATATCCAAAACTCAAAAAGAATTAAATGAATTTATAAAAAGATTTCCTTTCAAAGCAACTGACTCTCAACTAAATTCAATTAAAGTTATCTTAAAAGATTTCAAAAAAGATTATGCTATGAATCGCCTATTAGAAGGAGATGTTGGTTCTGGAAAAACTGCTGTTGCTGCAGCCACTATTTATGCTATCACTACCACTTCCCCCAAAAACCAACCATCAGCTCACCTACAAACTGCATATATGGTACCGACTGAAATTTTAGCTAAACAACATTTTGAATCTTTTATTAAATTTTTTGAATACTTAAATATTAATATTGGATTAATTACATCATCTGGTTGCTTTAAATTCCCATCAAAAGTAAGCCCTACTACATGGACAAAAATTTCCCGAGCTCAACTATCAAAATGGGTAGCTAATGGAGAAATTCCAATTTTAATTGGAACACATTCCTTAATTCAAAAATCAGTAGAATTTAAAAATCTAGCTTATATTATTATTGATGAGCAACATAAATTCGGGATACTACAAAGACAAAAATTAAGTAAGAAAAACGGAGCTAATTCAAACATAACTACAAATAATGCAGAAAATAAAGAACTAACCCCTCATTTATTATCTATGACAGCAACACCTATTCCTAGAACTCTCGCCTTAAGTATTTACGGAGACCTTGATTTAACTTTACTAGACCAAATGCCCCACGGAAGGAAGCCTATTATTACTGAAATAGTAACTCCCTCACAAAGAGATAATACTTATCAACAAATAAAGGAAAAATTAAAAGAAGGGAGACAATTATATGTAATTTGTCCAAGAATTGAAGAGCCTGATCCCACAAAAGCAGGAGCTTTACGAGTAAAATCTGTTACAGCAGAAGCTCAAAGACTTAAAACAGAAGTTTTTCCTGAATATAAAATTGGAATTTTACATAGTAAAATGAAGCCCGCAGAAAAAGAAGAAGTTATGGGTGATTTTGCCTCTGGCAAAATCACCATCCTTGTCGCTACTTCTGTTGTTGAAGTTGGAGTAAATGTTAAAAATGCCACAATGATTATTCTAGAAGGAGCTGAAAGATTTGGATTAGCTCAACTTCATCAATTAAGAGGAAGAGTTATCCGATCCAATCACCAAGCTTATTGTTTTGTTTTTAGTGATACAAAAACCGAGAAAACTTTAGAAAGACTACAAGCCTTGAAAACTGCAAAAAATGGATTTGAATTAGCTGAATTTGATTTAGAATTAAGAGGTTCTGGAGAATTAATAGGAAATAAACAATGGGGTATGTCTGATTTAGCCATGGAGGCTATTAAAAATATTAGGTTAGTAGAAGCTGCCCGAACAGAAGCCCAAAAATTAATAGAGGGTGATTCTGAACTCCAAAATCACCCCCTTGTTTTAGAAAAAGTTTCTGAGCTAGAAAAACTTATTCATTTTGAGTAAAACTGTTGACAACAATATATAAATAAATATAAAAATGATATAATAATATTATTATTATTAAAATAATTTAATAATAAATAAAATGTTTTTGATTAAAAATAAAAAATCAAATGGCTTTTCTTTAATTGAGCTTTTAGTGGCTATTGCTATTATGGGTATCTTATCTTCAGTTATTTTGGTTTCTTTAGGCGGAGCTAGAGATAAAGCCAGAGATGCTACTCGACTAAACGACATGAAACAAATAGAAAAAGCTCTTTATCTATTTTTTAGTTATAATGACCATTATCCTAATAGTGATAATGGAGTAAGTAATAGCGGTGAGTTTATTGGAGATGATGATGGTCCTATAGAAATGGCTCTTGCTCCTTACTTTACAAAAATGCCAATAGATCCTAAACATGACGGTATTACTTATTATTATTCTTATGATCCTACTCACTGCTCAGATGAAATTCCTGGAAGCTGCGATTGTGGAGGAGGAACTAAAGCATCCTTAGCTTTTAACAAAGCTGAATCTATGATAAATCTCAGAAAAGATACTTGTTCGGGAGGAGATATGAATCAAAATAATGCAGATTTTAATATGGTTTTTGATTTAATGGGTTTTTAAATTTAAAAAATAAATAAAGGGTGATTCTGAACTTCAAAATCACCCTCTTGTTTTAGAAAAAGTTTCTAAGCTAGAAAAACTTATTCATTTGGAATAATTTTCCCCTTAAAAAATCATTATATTAAAATTAAACCACCATGTTGATTCTTCCCAAGTATCAAAATGGCAAACTGGACAATAATTATGACAATGCCAAGTTCTTCCTGAAATCCAAAGATTATATTTGGAAGTAATTTTATTACAATTTTTGCAAAGATCTCCTTGACCAAGCCATTCTACATGACCTTGTTTTTGAAACTCTTTTAATTCAACCAATCTATCTTTATTTATATAACCAGAAAGTTCTGACATAACAAGCCTCCTATATTCAAAAATTAAATTTACATTTCTAATTTAGACATTAGCAAATAACCTAAATAAATGCAATTAAAAATTTTGTGCGTGTGCCAGGACTCGAACCTGGGACCACAGAGGTATATCTACCGATATAATACGGCATTCGGATAAACTAAAAATGTGTGTGGGCGTACCAGGACTCGAACCTGGGACCACGGAGGTATAAGCTCCGCGCTCTACCAACTGAGCTATACGCCCACACACATTTCTAATTATACTCACTTGAAATTAGAAGCTCTGCGCTTCCTCCCTATTTCCTATCTCGCTTCGCTCAATAACGGAAATTTTTTCTTCCAGAAAAACCGGATGAAAAACAAAGAAATTTGTTTTTCCTTCAACTGAGCTACACACGCATTAGTAGATAAGTAAAATACTAGCTTAATTTCTCTTCGAAATCAATTTAATTTTCTGGACTGCTTCGTGCCTCGCAGAGACGGATTTTGGCAAAGCCAAAATCCGTTACTTTTAACCTTATAGACTTTACAGACTTTCGACTCTTCTTTACTCTGCATAGCTTAATCCCAAAGCAAATTCTAAAACTTTTCTACGAATATCTTTGTTGAATAAAAAACCAGTATGACTTGACCATAAATCTAAATGCTCAGAATCTTCAACATCACTTTTGGTAAATAAGACTATAGGATCAACATAACCTCCAAAAGAATAAGTAGAAACAGCCACTTCGTCTGGAGTATTTAAAAATTCTTTTGAATTATTGATTCCAAAAGATTCCATTGTATGAGGAGAAGCCATAGTGATTAACTTAGCTACATTTTCATTTTCTGCTTTATCAATAATAGATTTTGCCAATATTCCGCCATAACTATGAGCAATAATTAAAGTACTTTTTCCATCGTTTAAAATTTCAATTCCCTGCTCCACTATTTTTTCAGTTTTTTTATCCTGCCAATAAAAATAAACGATATCATCTAAAAAAATAATTTCTTTATCTGGAAAATTAAAAGTTAAATCTCGCTTCCAACGAATTAACTCAGAAGCAGAAGTGCTAATCCCTGGAATAAAAAGTATCCGCTCAAAATTTAGTGAACTAGTATCAATATCTAAGGTATTTATTCCTGAACCAGTAGCTAAACCAACAATATAAATAATAAATAATGCCACAATAACAGCTATAATTTTTTGCAATATTTTTATTGTGAGTTTTTTTGAAAACAACATTTATTTTTAAATTCTAGTGCTTTAATGAACCCTTAGGTTGTATCCCATTCAAAATTAGTAATTCTTCATATTCTTCCCTTTCTAAAGTTTCTACTTCCATTAATTTTTTAGAAATAACTTCCAAAACATTTTTATTCTCTTCTAAAATACTTTTAACTTTTTGTATTACTCCTTTTATAATACCCTCTACTTCAATATCTATTTCCCTAGCAGTTTCATTTGAGTAATTTTTTTCACTACTTAAATAATTAGGTAATAACATCTTATTGCTTTTCTCAAAAGCAATCGGACCTAATTTCTCAGACATTCCATACTTAGTAACCATATTTCTAGCTATTTTAGAAGCTACTTGTAAATCATTTGATGCTCCTGTGGTGATATCTCCAAAAATCATTTTTTCGGTTAAATACCCTCCCAGAGAAACCCCAATATCATCTAGAAAATATTTTTTAGAATATAAACTTTTTTCTTCTTCTGGTAATTTAATTGTATAACCAGCAGCTTGCCCCCTAGAAACAACTGAAATCTTGTGAACAGGATCAGCATTTGGTAATAAGGTAGCCGTTAAAGCATGGCCTACCTCATGATAAGCAATTATCTTTTTTTCTTCATCTGTCATAATATGGCTTTTTCTTTCAGGTCCAAGCATTACTTTTTCAATAGAAGAAATTAAATCAACTTGAAGTATTTTTTTACGATTTTCCCGAGCTG
The DNA here is from genome assembly GCA_023135835.1 of Minisyncoccota bacterium. Taxonomy (GTDB): domain Bacteria; phylum Patescibacteriota; class Minisyncoccia; order Phycocordibacterales; family UBA12079; genus JAHITU01. The sequence continues at coordinate 2,003 of JAGLSI010000007.1, read as the reverse complement.
CTAAAATAGCTCCCTCGTTCATCAAAGAGTGTAAATCTGCTCCAGAAAATCCAGGAGTTCTTTGGGCAATAATTTCAAGATTAACATCATCTGCAAAAGGTTTCTTTTTAGAATGAATTTTTAAAATAGCTTCCCTATCTTTTTTATCAGGCACATCAATATAAACCCTTCTGTCAAATCTACCAGGACGCAACAAAGCAGGATCTAAAACATCAGGTCTGTTAGTAGCCGCAATAATTATCACTTTTCCATTCGGGTCAAAGCCATCCATTTCTACTAAAATTTGATTTAGAGTTTGTTCTCGCTCATCATTCCCTCCTCCCGTTCCTACCCCTCTAGCCCTACCAACAGCATCAATTTCATCTATAAAAATAATAGAAGGTGCCATTTTTTTAGCTATTTTAAACAAATCTCTAACCCTAGAAGCCCCTACTCCTACAAACATTTCAACAAACTCTGAACCTGAGATAGAAAAAAACGGTACATTTGCTTCTCCTGCCACAGCTCTGGCTAATAAAGTTTTTCCTGTTCCTGGTCCTCCCATTAACAAAACACCTTTGGGAATTTCAGCACCAATATCTAGGAATTTTTTAGGACTTTTTAAAAAATCTACAATTTCAGATAATTCTTCTTTAGGCTCTTTTACCCCAGCCACATCTTTAAATGTAATTTTTTGTTTAGTGTCCTTAGGGTCAGTTAATTTTGCTCTAGAATTTCCAAATGAGAAGGCTTGCATATTTGAACCCTTAACTTGCCTTGAAATAAACCAGAAAAAAATTAAAATAAATATAATCGGGATTAAAAAAGGAAATACCATTAAAAACATATACAAGAATCCACTTTCTTTTTTAATAATGATATCAATTGAATTTAACTGCTCTGTACTTACTCCATAATTAAGTAAAGACTCAGACAAAGATGATTCTATTTCTTTTTTTGTTTCTTTTAGAGATTCGTCTTTGTATAAAATAGATAATTTCTCTCCAGCTACTTCAATACTTTGTACCTCCCCTGCAGAAATATTTTCCACTAATTCAGAAATAGAAATTTCAGGAATATCTTTTTTCCCATCTTCAACCATGGAATAAATAGTTAGTATTAAAAGAAAAATTATAATTACATTAAATAAATTTCCTAAAAACCCTAATTTTGATGGTTTTTTATTAAAACTAAAATTTAAAAAAGACTTTTTCTTTTTTTTATTACTGTTTTTTGTATTTTTTTTCTTAATCATGATTTATTTATTATACATTCATAGCTAAAATTATGCTATTATTCACTTATGACTACTTATATAAAAAATAAAAAAGCTAGTTTAAAATATGAAATTTTAGATAAATTTGAAGCAGGAGTTAAACTGCTTGGTTTTGAATTAAAATCAATAAAAGAAAACAAAGGGTCTCTAGAGGGTTCTCATATTAGTGTTCGTGGAGGAGAAGTGGTACTTTTTAATAGCGACATTCCACCATACCAGTCTAACAACACTCCTGAAACCTATGACCCAAAAAGAAATAGAATATTACTCTTAAGCAAAAAAGAGATTGGTGTCTTAACCCAAAAAGAAGATCAAAGAGGATTGACAATCATACCTTTATCAATGTATAATAAAGGAAATAAGATTAAAGTAGAAATTGCTGTTGTGCGTGGAAAGAAAAAATATGACCACCGAGAAGATATTAAGAAGAAAGATATGAAAAGAGACTCTGATAGAGAATTAAAGGAGAAACTAAAGTAGTTCTTTTAAAATTAAATTATGCAAAAATATTTTGTTTACATTCTGCTTAGTAAAAAGGATAAAAATCTTTATGTAGGGTGCACACCAAACATTAAAGAAAGGATAGAAAAACATAATAAGGGTTATTCTATATCAACAAAAAATCGAAGACCTTTAATTTTAATCCATACGGAAGAATTCTTAAAAAAAGAAGATGCTTTTAGCCGAGAAAGATTTTTGAAAAGTCTTTGGGGCGGAAGATTTAAAAAGAAAGTATTAACAAAATATC
>JAGLSI010000006.1 GCA_023135835.1 Minisyncoccota bacterium | reverse complement strand
TTATTTGTGTTTTAATGTTTTTGTGCTTTAATGGTTTCATGTTTTATGCAAAAAAATCACTAGGACAAAATTTCTTAAAATCTTCAGAAATTCTGGATATAATAATTGAAACATCTGATCTTCAAAAAGAAGATGTTGTTTTAGAAGTTGGTCCAGGAAAAGGATGTTTAACTGAAAAACTTTTAGAAAAATCAAATTCTGTAATTGCTATTGAAAAAGACCATCGTTTAATTGAATTTTTACAAGAAAAGTTCATTGAGGAATTAAAAAGTGGAAAATTAACTTTAATCCACAACGATATTTTAGAATTAAATATTAATAATAAACTACTTGGAAGTCTTGCTTCCAAGTATAAAGTTGTGGCTAATATTCCTTATTATATTACTGGAAAATTAATTAGAAAGTTCTTGTCTTCAGACTTTCAGCCATCTCAGATGATTTTAATGCTTCAAAAAGAAGTTGCCCAACGCATTACCTCAACTAACTTGGGGGTAGCACCCCCAAGTAAAAAGAAGGATAAAGAGAGTATTTTATCCTTGAGTGTTAAAGTTTATGGAGAACCTGAGTACATTAAAACTGTTTCTGCTAAACATTTTTCACCCCAACCTAAAGTAGATTCTGCTATTCTTTTAATTAATAATATTTCAAAAGAATTCTTTTCAGATATTAATGAGGAAGAATTTTTTATTCTAATCCGCCAAGCATTTTCAAGCAAAAGAAAAACATTAGTAAATAATTTAACCTCACTGACTTCTACGGAGACCCAAACCCTACAGAAGTCAAAAGAAGATTTAATTAAAATTCTAGAAAAATTAAATATTTCAACAAAAATTAGAGCTGAAGACCTTTCGTTAGAGAATTGGAGAGATTTATACAGAAATTTATATATAAAATAAAAACAAAATCCTTAAGAATAAAACACTTGAGGATTTTATTTTTTATCCACAAAAAATATCTAGAAAATAACTAGAAAATGATATAATTTTAGTGATATGTATAAGAATTTATGGAACAAAAAACTATTGGTGGTTTTAGGTGTTGTTTTTCTATTCCTTATTATATTTACTATTTTTAATTATTATAAAAATAGTAAGTTGGAATACATTTCTCCAACAGAAAATATAATTACTACAAAAATTACTGAAGAAATTATCCAAAAAGATTCTGACAATGATGGTTTGAAAGATTGGGAAGAAATACTATGGGAAACTGATCCTAATAATCCTGATACTGACGACGATGGAATGAACGATAATGATGAAATTTTAAACGAAAGAGACCCGTTAGTTAAAGGGGTTGGTGATATAAATAAAATAATTTCTAAAAAAGAAGAATCTCTCCAAACAACCCAAACTACACTAACTCAAACAGATATATTGGCAAGAGAAATATTTATGAGTTATGTGGCTTTAAAACAAAACGATGCTTTAGGAACACAGGAACAAGAAGACCTTATTCAATCAATTACCTTTGATAAATTAAATTTTGAACCAGAACTTAATTACATTAGTTTAAATGATTTAAATATTATAAAAGATTCATCTCAAGAATCTCTTCAAAAATATGCCACTGAACTTAATCAAATTCTTTCTAAAAACCCAGAACTAAGAGATGATAATATAATTTTAAAAGAAGCTTTAGATAATGATTCGCCTAAAATATTAGAAGAAATAAAATCTAACATAATTTTTTATGAAAAATTTATAGATGATTTAGTAAAAACAGAAACTCCAGTAGTTTTACAAGACAAGCATTTAATTTTAATTAATTTACTTAAAAAAATGATAGTTAATTCTAGTCAATTAACCCAAGTTTTTGAAGACCCTGTGTTAGCTTTAATTGGAGCTAAGCAATACTATGAAACAGTAGAAGAGATAATAAATATATCTGCTGAAATAGGAGAATTTTTTAAACAAAATAATATTAATTTTTAACCATCATAATGTTTATTCAAAACACTAAATTCAAAAAAATAATTTCTATTTTCCTTATAAGCTCTTTTTTAATTCCATCTTTATTACTTATTCAACCTAAAAAAGTTAATGCTGATACAGTATTTGACCCAGCCCAAACTGTAGTAGGTATTTTTAACTCTATAAAAAGTGGTATTTCAGCAGGTTTTGATAAAATAAGTTCAGCAGCAGCTTGGATTAATACAAATAAAGAAACTGTTTTAGATGGTTTAGCTTGGACAGCGGCTAAATTAGTTATTAGACAAATGACCACCTCAATAGTTAATTGGATAAATAGCGGTTTTGAGGGAAGTCCTGCTTTTGTGACAGATTTTACAGGAATGATGACTGATATTGCTGATCAAGTAATTGGAGAATATATTGATGGAACAAAATTAGCTTTCTTATGTGGACCTTTTAGCCTTCAAGTAAAACTAGCTTTATGGAATACTTTTTATGCTGATGACGCTCCTACTTGTACTTTATCCGATATTATTAAAAATGCAGGAGGAGCTTTACAATCTCTTCAAGATGATTTTCGTTGGGGAACATGGTTAGAAATGACTAGTAATGAATCTAATAATGTTTATGGAGCTTTCTTAAAAGTTGAGTCTAGTATCTTAAACAAAATCGCAGAAAAACAAGATGAAGAAAAGCGAGAAATGGATTGGGGAGAGGGATTTATGTCTTGGAAAGAATGTGAAGACCTTACTTATTTTGAAGGAGGAGTGGAGGTTGTTTACGATTCAAAATGTACTACCCAAACTCCTGGCTCTGTAATTGAAGCTAAATTAAATCATACCTTAGGTTTAGGAGAAGATTCTCTGGTAACAGCTGATGAAATTAATGAAATCTTAGGAGCATTATTAATGCAATTAGCTAAAAGTGTAATGAGTTCTGCTGGTTTATTAGGGCAAGATGTGTCTTCTTATGGTGATTCACAAAATATAGATTCTATGGCGAACACTATTATTCAAACGATAAATGACTCTTTAGAATTTGAAAGAGAATATAATGAAATAAAAAATGATTCTTTAAGATTAATAATGACAGCTAAAAAACTACTTCTCCAATTAATAGATTGTTTAACAATAACAGGCGAAACAGAAAAACTTGATTTAGCTAATAAACTTTTAACAGAAACTATAATTTTCTCCCAACCACCCCTTAATATAAACCTAAAAGAATTAGAGGACAGGCTTCATGATGAAATATTAATATCAGATAAAATTATACTTGATTTAAATACATTAATTAAAAGAGCTGGAGACACAACATCATCTAACGAACTAAACGATATAATGACAGAATATAGTACATTAGCTAAAGAAGTTAGTGATCTTGTAGATATTTCTGATGCAGAAATAGAAAGAGATGGTTATGAACAAAAAATTGAAGGATTACCTAATGGTTTAGATTACGATATTAGAATATTATATTACAATCTTGTTCTTCCTATTAACAACGGTGATTTTGATGTTTACCCTCCTGAACAAAACAAAGGGTTAAACCAAAGATATGAAGAATGTCAATTATGTAAAAGTGGGGGAGTTTGTACTGTAGAAGGTAACGAAGTAAGGTAAAAAATTAAATGTTAAATATTTTTAATATTTTCAAAAAAAATATAGTAGTTAAAACTGGATTTTTCTCAATCTTGGTATTTTTAGGGTCTTTTAATATTACTCATGCTATGTTTGATATTGTTTTAGGATGGGTAGGAGAATTAATGCTCTCTATAAGTTCTTATGTTTTATATTTTGCAGGGTCTCTATTTAACTACACTCTGGTATATACATTAGATTTTAAAAAATTAGTAGAAAGCACAGGAATGGTAAATATTGGTTGGGAGGTTATTAGGGATTTTTCTAATATGATTTTTATTTTTCTTTTACTCTTTTTATCAATCGGAACAATATTAGGTCGCTCTGATTATAATATTAAAAATTCTATTAAAAATATTATTATAGCAGCCTTACTTATAAACTTTTCTCTATTTTTTACTAATATTATAATTGATACTTCTAATGTAGTGGCTGTTGGATTTTATAACGCTACTTTAGGCACAAGCACAACAGATGATGGAAAAGCTATAATTGGAGAAGATGCTTATGATAAAGGAATTTCTGGAATTTTTTCTCAAAATTTAAAACTAGAGTCTATTTATAGAGAAGATGGATTAAAGGTAAAGGGTGGCGAGTCTATTCAGAAAAACATCTTCACTATTGCTTTATTTGGCTCTATCTTTTTATTAATAACAGCTTTTGTCTTTTTTGCCGCCGCTTTCTTATTTATAATAAGGACAGTTACATTAATGTTCGTAATGATGCTTTCTCCTATTGCTTTTATAGGTATGGTATTACCTGGAACAAAAAGTTATGCGTCAAAATGGTGGAATACATTATTTAAACAAGCTTTTTTTGCCCCAATTTATTTAATGTTTATCTATATAACTGCTAAAGGAATAAATAGTGATGCTTTTCAAACAACTTTGGCTGAAGCGGGAAACAAGGGTTTTACAGACGCTTTTACAGGAGGTGGTGCTATATTAGTTGTATTTAATTTCATGTTAATAATAAGCTTTATGCTAGGATCTTTAATTTCAGCTAGTAGTTTAGGAGCTAGGGGTTCTTCAGGAATGATAAGCCTAGGAAAAGGTTTACAAAAATGGGGGCAGGGACGAATAGGTGCTTCTACTTTTGGAGCAGGGGGAAGATTGGGAAGAAGTACGATTGGAGCTGCTGCTGATTGGGGAGCAAAGAAACTAGAAAACTCTAATATGTCGGGCACATGGGGAGGTAAATTAGGATTGAAAGGATTACGGAATGTAGCTGATTCAAGTTTTGATGCAAGAAACACAGAAATTGGAAAAGTAGCTACAGGAGCTATCCCTGGCGGTTTAGGAACTGGAATTAAAGGTGGTTATAAAACCAAAGTAGATGAAAAGAAAAAAGAGCAAATTAAATATGCTCAGTCTTTGAAGGGAGATATTACTGATTCAGAAGGAAACACTATCTCTAGAACAGAAGTTTATGGACAAAAACTTAAAGATAAAACAGAAAATAGGGGGAGGGTTTCTTCAATATTTACCACAGTAGTTGGAGATCATGGAGGAGATGCAGCTACAGCCTCATCACTAATTAAAGAAACTACATTAAAAAGAGAATTGCAAGAACTTAAAGACTCTCTTAAGAGTGAGAATAACGGAACTCTTAAAGAAGCTCGTAAACAATTACGGCAATTACAGAATAAACAAAAAACAATTAAAAGAAAGTCGGTACTTAGTGAACTTACCGATATAGATAACAGAACAGATAATATTAAACAACTAGAAGATGATATTAAAGAAAAAATTGAGGAGAAGAAAAAAGAATACGAAAAAGCAAAAGATTCAAATAAAGATAAAAAATAAAATTAAGAAATTTACTAAGTAAATTTCTTTCCTAAAAGCTAATTACTATAAGCTAACCTACTAAAAATAATGTTTGCATTTAAACAATTAGAAGAAAAATTTTTGAGTATCCCTGAAGATATTAGGGAGGCTATTTCCTCCAACGAAGTTAATGAGAGGCTTTTAACTTTAGCCCATAAATACGAACTTCAATATGATGAAGCTGAAGAATTAACTAAAGAAATTGGTTATATAATGCTTGGCTTAAAACCTAAAACAAATTTTATTAAAAATATTCAAAAAGCTACTCAATTAGATTTTAAAAAATCAAAAACCTTAGCTGAAGAAATAAATAACACTATTTTTACAGATATCAGAGAATCATTAAAACAAATCCATAAATTAGAAGAAGAGCATGATGAAAATTTAGACGAAGATTTAGTACGAGAAGAATTATTAAATGAAATTTCTAATACTTCCTCTACTACAAAATATACTGAATCTTTAGAAAACAACGCAAAGGTATCAACAGACTTAATTAAAACACCTGAAAATAAAGAAATGATTATTTCATCTGAAAAAAATACAAAGCTACCTGAAACAAATAAACAAACCTCGCAATCCCCAGTTATAGAAAAGCAAAAAGAAGAAAAAAGTTATACAATAGACCCATATAGAGAACCGTTAGATTAATTTTTAATCTATAAATTAAAATAATAAAATGCGATTTCAAGTACCACAATTTATTGAAGTTGAAGACAAAATATTCGGGCCTTTAACTTTTAAACAATTTATATATTTAGCTGGTGGAGCGGGGATTTCTTTTACCCTTTATACTTTATTACCTAAATTTATTGCTTTTATTTTAATAATATTAGTTTTAGGTTTTTCAGCAGCTTTAGCTTTTTATACAAAAAACAACAAGCCTTTTATTTATGTTTTGGAATCAGCTTTTAAATATTGGACATCTAGTAAATTATATATATGGAAAAAAGAAACTAAAAAGATAAAAGAAAAAGAAGAAGTAAATATTGTCTCACAATTAAATATTCCACGCTTATCAGACAGTAAATTAAAAGAATTAAGTTGGGAGCTAGACATACAAGATTCACCTCGTTAGAGATATAATATGAAATATGTTTATATTTTAAAAAGTAAAAAAGACGGGATGTGGTACACAGGAGCAACAGGTAATTTACGGAAGCGTTTTAAACTTCATAATGAAAATAAAATCCCTTCCACAAACAGCAGAGGTCCATTTATGTTAATATATTATGAAGCTTGTATAAGTAGTGAAGATGCTTTTACTAGAGAAAAATATTTGAAATCAGGAGTGGGAAAAAGATATATTAAAAACCGTTTAAAACGTTTCCTATCTCTAACGGGGTAAATAAAATAATGCAAAATAAAAACGCAAAAAAAACACAAGACTTTGTCACTGTTAAAGAGATTAGAGACGGAGTAATTATTCAGAAGGATGGATCTTTATCTACTATATTAATGGTGTCTTCAATCAACCTAGCTTTAAAATCAGCGGATGAACAACAGGCAATAATAATGCAATTTCAACACTTTCTTAATTCTATTGAATTCCCAGTTCAAGTATTTATTCAATCTCAGAAACTAGATATTCGCCCTTATGTTACGATGATGGAAGACCGCCAAAAACAACAAGTTAATGAATTAATTAAAATTCAAACCAAAGAATATATTAATTTTATAAAAAGCTTCACAAACAAGACAAATATAATGACAAAATCTTTTTTTATCATTGTGTCTTATAACCCCCCTATGGTAAATACAAAAAAAGGTTTTGGTTTATTCTCTTCAAAAAAAGAAACTGTTTCTAAAAAAATTTCTAATGAATTTGAAGAAAATCAAACTCAATTAGAGCAAAGAGCTAATATAATAAAAAGTGGTTTAACTAGAACAGGAGTACGTTTAGTAAGATTAGGAACGGAAGAGATAGTAGAGTTGCTTTATAAATTATTTAACCCTGGAGAATCTGAAAAACCTGTTAACCTTAATTAAAATAAAAAAATATGAATTTTTTAAATAAAATATTAGGAAAAAAAGAAAAAGAAATCCAAATAGACCCTATCCTGCCTCAAGAAATATACGACGCGGGAGTTTTGGAATTAAAGGACATCATTGCTCCTTCCGCTTTAAAAATAACCCCTAAGGAGACTCATTTAGGAGAAAAAATTATTAGAACTTTCTTTGTTATTTCTTATCCAAAGTTTTTAACTGATAATTGGTTCTCTCCTGTTATAAATTTAGATAAAGAGTTTAATGTTTCTATATTTATCAACCCAATAGAGACATCTAAAATTTTAAGAAAATTTCAAAAAAAAGTTGCTGAAGTACAAAGCCAGATTATAATGAGAGAAAATAAAGGAATGGTAAGAGACCCAGCTTTAGACTCAGCCTATCAAAACTTAGAAGATTTAAGAGATAAGCTTCAACAAGCTCAAGAAAAATTATTTGATGTTAGTGTTTATGTTTCAGTGTACGGAGATTCTGAAGAAGAACTAGACCGAACAGAAAATGAAATACGCTCAATCTTAGAGTCAAAAATGATTTATATTCGTCCATCTTTATTTCAACAGGAACAAGGATTTAAAAGTACATTACCATTAAATAGAAATCTTTTAGGTGTTTCTTCTAAATTAAACTCAGCTCCTTTATCTAGTATTTTCCCTTTTATATCTTCAGATTTAACATCAGATAAGGGTATTTTATATGGGATAAATAGACATAATTCAAGCTTAATTCTTTTTGATAGATACTCTCTTCCAAACTATAACTCAGTTACTTTTGCTAAATCAGGTTCAGGAAAATCTTATGCTGTTAAATTAGAAATTCTGCGTTCTTTGATGTTTGATGTAGATGTTATGGTAATTGACCCTGAAAAAGAATATGAATATTTATCAGAAGCAATGGATGGGCGTTATTTCAACATATCCTTAACTTCAGAACATCATATTAACCCTTTTGATTTACCCCAACCAAGAGAAGATGAATCACAGGCAAATGTTCTTCGTTCAAATATTATTAACTTAGTTGGTTTATTCAGAGTAATGTTTGGAGGACTTTCTCCAGAAGAAGATTCTATTATTGATAGGGCTATTACAGAAACTTATGCTCTTAAAGATATTACACCTGATTCTGATTTTTCAAACATAGACGCCCCTTTATTATCTGATTTTGAACTAGTATTAGCGGGAATGGAAAAAACAGAGAACCTTATTCAAAAATTAGCTAAATATACTAGAGGAACATGGTCTGGTTTTATAAACCAACCAACTAATGTAGATATTGACAGAAAGTTTATTGTTTTTTCTTTAAGAGATATGGAAGATGAACTGAAACCAGTAGCTATGTATATTATTACTCAATATATTTGGAGTGCTATTAGAAAAAATCTAAAGAAAAGATTATTAGTAATTGAGGAAGCTTGGTGGATGATGAAAACAGAAGACACAGCTTCGTTTTTATTTGGACTAGCTAAAAGGGGGAGAAAATATTATTTAGGAATTTCTACTGTCACTCAAGATGTAAATGATTTCTTATCATCTCCATATGGAATGCCTATTATTACAAACTCATCTATTCAACTACTCTTAAAACAATCTCCAACTAGTATTGATTTAGTTCAAAAAACATTTAATTTAACTGATGAGGAAAAATATTTATTATTAGAGTCAAAGGTAGGAGAGGGTATATTCTTTGTAGGAATGAAACATATTGCTATTCAAATTTTTGCTTCATATACAGAAGATCAAATTATCACATCTGACCCTTCACAAATATTAAACATTCAAAAAGCAAAGAAAGAATTAGAAGAAGCTGAAAAATAGGAGTATATAACAGCGCTTGAGTTATATAAAATTATGGGAAATTATACTTATAGAATAAATAAAATAAGTTTAGGGTTCATGCTTAGTGTAGCTGTCTTTTTTGATCTTATTCAAATTGTATTAGATATAATATTTCCATTATTAACCTCTCCAGCTCATTTAATACCTATTATTGGAAACATGGCAGCAGGCGGAATATTTATTTTAAGTTGGTCAGCTTCTTCTTTATTATCCATAATAGCATTTCTTACTTTTTGGTTATGGTTTAAAATAAAAGGAGTTGGTTTTTTAGAAAGATTTGGAATTAAAAAATTATTAACAATTTTTATTCTTCCATTATTAGAATTAACTTTTAGTTTTATTCCTGGTTTAACTGTAATGGTATTGTTAACTTATAGTTTTGTTAGAACTGAAGACGAATTAGATAAAAAAGGTATAATAGATAAGAACCAAAGAGAAAAAATAGGTGATTTTATAAAAGGTCATGTTTAATTCTAAATTTAAAAAAATAATATTTAAATCTTTTATAATAATTTTATTATTATGTTTTTTTTCAATATCTAATGCTGTTTTTGATGTTTCTAACCAAGATATAATTGTAAAACTAAGCCCTGAATTTCCTTCAGCAAATCAAAGCGTTACTGCTACAACAGAAATATATATAACTGATATTTATAAAGCTAAAATATCTTGGTTTATTGATGGAATCTTAAAATCAGAAGGAATTGGAAATAAAGAATTTAGTTTTAGAACTAAAGATTTTGGTGAAGTTACAAACCTAACAATTCAAATAAGTTCATCAGATATAGGACAGATTAGTAAAACTTTTAAAATTAACCCTAGTGAATTAGATTTAATTTGGGAAGCAAACACTTTTACTCCTCCTTTTTATAAAGGAAAAGCTTTAAATACACATCAATCTGTAATTAAAATAGTGGCTTTGCCTAATTTTATAAAAAATGGAGTTAAAATAGATCCAAAAGAATTAATCTATTTATGGAAAAAGGATTGGAAAATTTCTAGTAAAGATTCTGGTTATGGAAAAAATTCCTTTTCTGTTATAGGGCCTGATTTTTTAAGAGAAAGTATAATTTCAGTTGAAGTAAAAACACTAGACGAAACAATTAAAAATAAAAAAAATATTCTTATTAAGAATAATATTCCTGAAATAATATTCTATGAAGACCATCCTTTATTAGGAATAATAGATAATAAAAATTTAAAATTCTTTTCTAATTTTGATAGAAATTACGAAGAAGTTAAAATAAAAGTTTATCCTTTTTACTTTTCGTTATATAATGAAAGTAATATTAAATATGAATGGTCTATAGACAACAAGCCTGTTTATGAATTTAAAGATGAGATAACTTTACGAAAAGAAGAAAGTAGAACAGAATCTTTTTCTATATCTTTAAAAATATCAGATATAGAAAAGTTTTTACTATTTACTGAAAATAGTTTTAATTTAAATTTTGAATAAAAATGATTTGTAAAAAAATAAAAAAAATAAAACTTTTTAATTTCTTTTTAATAATATTAGCTACTTTTTTAATTACTATTACTTCTGTTAAAGCTGTTGAATATACTTTATTAGAACAATTACCAGGAATTCCTGCGGTAGTAGGAGGGGAGAGTAATTTAGGAATGTATTTAAAAGGTATGTTTGAATTAGTAATAGGAGTAGCTTCTGTTTTGGCAGTATTGATGATAGTTTTAGGAGGTTTTAAATATATAATCTCGGAAGCAGTTACTTCCACAACTGCTGCTAAAAAACAAATACAAGACGCTTTATTAGGTTTGATTATGGTTTTAGCTTCTTGGTTAATTTTAAATACTATCAATACTGATTTGACTAGTTTTAATACTAATTTAGATTCAATTAAACTTCCTACACCTAAAACACATCAGGTTAAAGAAACTGATATTACAAGAACTTTAAAACTAACAGTAACTCAAGCTGATTTAAATATAATAGATAATCTAAAAAACGATGGTGTTATATTCAAACCATCAGGAATCTTTAGTATATCTAATTTAAACGAAGATAAATTGATGGATTATTATAGTAAAGGTGAAATAACTCTGCAAGAAATACTTAATTTACAAAAACAAGGGGGTGGGTTAAGTCTTATTTCTAAAGATGCTGCAAAAACAGTATATGAAAAGATAATAAGTAATATAAATTCTATTTAATGAATGAAAATTCTAAAAAAATAATAACAATAATAATTGTAATTTTATTTATAGGAATTTTTATTTATTTTATTTTTTTTAATAAAGAAAATAACAATAATTCTTCTCAAAATAACGTAGTCTCATTTCCCACAGATAAAGTTATTGATGTTAATCTAGGAGAAGATTTTAATAGCTTAAGAAACGATCCTAATTATTTAAATGACTCTGATGTACAAGCGCAAATACCAATTTTAAGAAAAATATCAGATAATCCTGTTTCAGGAGCAATTATTTTTAGAAACAATATTAAAAAAGACGATTTTTACACTATTCGTTATATGGAAAAGATAACAGGTCACATTTATGAAACAAAAACGAACTCATTAACATCAGAAAGAATTTCAAATAAAACTATTCCTAAAATAAATACAACCGAGTGGTTAAATAAGGATACTTTATTTTTTAATTATTTAGACGATGATTTAATAAAAACATATTCAGCAACCCTAACATCAAACGCTACTAGTACTGAAATGAATTTAGAAGGAGCTTATTTACAAAATGATATACAAAATATTATTTATTTAGATAATGATCTGTTTTATTTAAAAGATTTTGGATCTGATTCAAAAATCATACTGACTGATATACAAAACACTACACCTAGAGAATTATTTACATCACCACTTCAAGAATGGTTAATTGATAATATTGATGATGTTAGAGTTTCTTTTACAACAAAAACAACAGAAAACACATTAGGTTATTTATTTATTTATAACTCTATCACTGAAAGATTTAGTAAAATTTTAGATAAAAAATTAAATTTATCAACTCTTTTAAATAAAAATCTGGATGTTTTATATTCTCATAACATAAAGTCAGGGCCAACACTATCTCTCTATAATTTTGAAAAAGAAGTAAGCACAAACATCTCTATAACTACATTCCCCGAAAAATGCGTTTGGAGCAAAAACAATATAGATTTATATTGCAGTGTTCCGTATCAACAATTATCTAACGATAGTTTGGAAAATTGGTATAAAGGAAATATATTATTTTCTGATGATATATGGAATATAAACACAGATACAGATAAGATAAAAAATATTATTCCTTTAATAGATTTAGAAGGAGAGGGAATAGACGCCACTAAATTATCACTTGCAGATAATAATGATTATTTAGTTTTCATTAATAAAAAAGATTATAGTCTTTGGGGTTTACAAATTATCTCTAATGAAATTAGTATTTAACTTAATTTTGTTTTTATAAAATTATAAAAAGTCGCAAATAAAGCGACTTTTTTAAAATTAATTTTATCTTAACCAAACTTAAAAAACTAACTATTTAGGTCTAACCACAACCCTCCTAAACTCTCCTTCACCAACAGATTCTGTATAAACCTTATCATTTTCAGCTAAAGTTGCATGAATAATCATTCTTTCATAAGAATTAGTTGCTGGCATTTCTATATCCCTTTTAAATAAATCTGTTTTTTTAGCAATATTTAATGCTTCTTTTTTAATCTTATTAATATGGTTACTTTGATAATCATTTACATCTATATAAAAATTTATTTTTTCTTCAAAATCTGCCGTCTTTTTCCAAATCAATCTTTTAACTATATGATTAAAAGCATAAATATTAACTCCTTCATTTCCAATTAAAATACCTGAATCATTTGTTTTAATAATAAACTTAAATCCTTCTTTAAAATCACTTTTTTCAACAAACTGAACTTCATTAAAATCTATACATAATTTATTTAAAACTAATTCTATATTTTCTTTTATTATTTCTATTTGCTTTTCCATATTTGTTTAATTATGTTGTTGATAAAAAATCTATGAAATAAATTCTAAGACTTTTGACCTTCAATATTATATGTTTTAGATTCCTTATCTTCCATCCTTCTTTTAACAAAAATTTCCTGACTTATCATAAATATATTACTTGTTATCCAATATAAAGCAATAGCTGAGGGTAAATGATAAGCAATCATAATTATAATTAAAGGCATTACAAATTTCATTTGTAAATTCATACTCTTCATTAAATCTTCTTTAAAATCCCTTTTTTGACCATTAGATTTTAAAGAAACTTTAGGTAAGATTAGTTGAATTTGAATATATTGAGAAATACCTGCTAGTATAGCTAAAAATAAACTTTTTTGAGTTACATCTATTAAACCAATAAAAATCATATTAATATTTTCTGGAACTTTTATGAAAGAGTAGAGAATTTCATAATTAATATCTGGTAAACCTCCTTTTAGAAAAACAAAATATAAAGCAAAAATAATAGGAATTTGAATAAACATAATTAAGATACTAGAAAGTGGATTTAGGTCATTTTCTTTATATAAATCCATTATCTTGTGAGCTTGTTCTTCTTTTTTATCTTTATATTCCTCTTTTATTTTTTTTATCTCAGGTTCTATTTTTTTCTGAGCTATTTGTAATTTAATTGATTTTTTTGTTAATGGAAAAATCAACAATTTAACTAAAATAGTTACTAATATCACAGCCATTCCCATATCTAACCAAGAAAAACTAGACATTAAAAAAATTAACCCATTATAAATAGGATTAAAAAAAAGTGAATTAAATAAATTTGATATCATAAATATTATAATATATTATTCACCTTCAAAAAGCAAAAAATTTATTTAAATATTATTTAAACTATCTTTTATTTCTTTCTTAAGACTTATTAAATCTAATTCATTTATTTCGTTTTTTAAAAAAAAGATTATATTTAAAGAGGAGGGAATAGTGGTATATAAGTCTTTTATTAAACCAAAGCATTTTCTTTTTATATTATTCCTATCTATTGCTTTTTTAAATTGTTTTTTAGGCGCAACAAAAGTTACGTGACTATTTTTTTGATTATCATCTTTTAAAATTAATATATAAAAATATTTAAAATGTTTTTTCTTTCCTAATTTTAATATTTTATTAAATAAATCAATATTTATTCTTTTTTCTCTAGATAACATAAGTTAAGTATAAGATAAAAAGTTGAAAGTTAAAAGTTAAAAAGCTTGTTTTCTTTCATATTTTATAATATAATCTCAGCACTATGTCACAAACATACCAACCAAAAAACAGAAAAAGAAATAAAACTCATGGCTTTTTAGTAAGAAGCGCTTCTAAAGCAGGTAAAAAAATACTTAAAAATAGAAGGAGAAAGGGGAGAGCTAAGATATCTGTTTAATTTTTAACTTAATCCAAATACATAAGAAATAACAAGCTTCTACTTGTTATTTTTTTACTTTTGACTTTATAGACTTTAATGACTTTTGACTCTTATAAAAGTTATCCACAACTTAACAACATGTTATTCCACTTCTTGCTAGTTTTATAAAAATAATATTAATTATATACTTATTTTTAATTATTTTAAAAGTAAGAAATGAATCCTTCTATAGATAATAAAAAAATATGGGAAGAGGTGTTAAATAGTTTAGAATTAGAACTCTCTAAGGCAAATTTTAATACATGGTTTAAAGACACACATATTCTAAAATATGAAAGTGGTATTATTTTTATAGGTGTTCCTAATGAATTTGTTAAAAATTGGTTATATGAAAAATATAATAAATATATTATAAAAATATTAAGAGGTTTAGAAAATAATATAAGAGCTGTTGAATATATAATTGATAATTCTCAAATAAAAAACAAAGCTGCGGACAAACAATACTTAAATATAAACAATAAATTACCTTTAGAAGAAACTGTTTCTATTAATAAAAATGATAATTTAAATCCTCGCTATACTTTTAATAATTTCATAGTAGGAACTTTTAATGAATTATCTTATGTGGCTTCTCAAACTGTTTTAAAGAAACAAGGTGTTGTATATAATCCTCTTTTTATATATGGAAAAACAGGATATGGTAAAACACACCTAATCCAAGCATTAGGAAACGAATTTAAGAAATTAAATAAGAAAGTTTTCTATACAACTTCTGAAAAATTTTATACAGACTGTATTCAATCTATTCAACAAAATAAAATTAATTTATTTAAGGAAAAATATCGTAAATATGATATTTTAATTATGGACGATATTCAATTCCTAACTCATAAAGAAAGAACTCAGGAAGAATTATTCCATTTATTTAATTATCTTTATGATAATAATAAACAAATTATTTTTTCATCAGATAGACACCCTAACCACATACCAGATATTGCCGATAGACTTAAATCTAGATTTAGTGCTGGAATGACTGTAGATATTCAAGTTCCAGATATAGAATCAAGAACTGCCATTATAAAATCTAAAATTAAGATGAATAATTTTTATCTAGAGGATATAATTGTTAATTATATAGCTTTAGAAGTTAAAGGAAATATTCGTGAATTAGAAGGTATTTTTAATTCAATTATGTGTCAGTCACAATTAAAAAAGAAAGAGTTATCGTTACAAGAAATACGTAATTTAATTAAAATTAATATAAATTCTAATAAAAACATTTCTATAAAAGAAATAATTAAAACTGTAGCAAATTTTTACAATATAGAGGAAGAAATGATTTGTAAAAAAACCAGAAAAAAAGAAATTGTTAAACCTAGACAATTAATAATGTATATTTTAAGAGAAGATTTTAATATATCATACCCTTCAATAGGGGAAAAATTAGGAGGTCGTGATCACACAACTGTTATTCACTCTTGTGATAAAATCAGAAATAATTTAAAAAATAATAGTTTATTAATACAAGAATTAGAACAAATTCGTTCAATGTTTGGTTAATAAACCTGTGTATAACTTACTAATAAGATGTTATTAAATTAATTTAAAAAGTGTATTAAATTAAATTAAGATAAATTATACACTTTTTAAATAACAACAATCCACAAGTTTATAAAAATAAAATATTTAAATAAGTATATTTAGCAAAACAAAATAGAGTTATCCAGTTATCCACAAAGCATATATATAATATATATTATAAATATAAAATATAAACATATTATAAATAAGTTTAAAATAATTTTTTATAAAAACCTTTTATGAAATTAAAATGCATTACAACAAAATTAATAACTGCTGTTTCTAAAACAGAAAAGATAATTGGTAAAAATTTGAATTTACCTATTTTAAACTTTTTATTACTAGAAGCTAAGGATAATAAATTAACTTTTAAAGCAACTAATTTAGATTTAGGGATAGAAATATCTATTAATGCAGAAGTGGTAGAAGAAGGGAATATTGCTGTTCCTGGAGCTATATTTAAAAACCTATTAACTAATATTTCTGATGAAAAAATTGATTTAGAAATTAAGAATGATAATTTATATATTAATACAAACAGTAATGTTTCTACGATTAAAATTCAAACATCCGAAGACTTCCCATCAATTCCTAAAGTAAAAGGAGATAATAAAATATCTTTAGATTCTAAGAAATTAATAAAAGGTCTTAAGTCAGTTTGGTACAGCTCTTCTATTTCTAATATTAAACCAGAATTATCTAGTGTATGTATAAATATTGAAGATGATTTTATTTATTTTGTAGCAACAGACTCTTTTAGGTTAGCTGAAACCAAGATACCTGTAATTTCAAAAGAAAAAATTAGTAATATTTTAATTCCTTTTAAGAATGTTCCAGAAATAATTAAGGTGTTTGAAGATATTGATGGAGATATTGATTTAGAAATAAGTAAAAATCAAATTTCTTTTACTTATAATAATATTTATTTAACTTCTCGTGTTGTGGAAGGTTCTTTTCCTGATTATAAACAATTAATTCCAAAAGAATTCACTACTGAAGTTGTTGTTTTGATGGAAGATTTTGTAAGAGTTTTTAAATTAATAAATATTTTTTCTGATAAATTTAATCAAGTTAATTTTAATATTGAGCCTAAAAATAAGAAATTTGAAATTAAATCAAAAAGTGATGAGGTAGGAGAAAATGTAAATAACATCTCAGCTTCTTTATCAGGAGATGATTTGAATATTAATTTTAATTACAAATATATTACAGATTGTTTTCAGTCTATTTATACAGATTCTATAGTTTTACAATTTAATAGTATAGGAAAACCTATGATTATTAGAGGTGTGTCTGATAATCAATTTTTATATCTTGTGATGCCTATGAATAAATAATTATGATATTAATTTATATAATAATAGGAATAATAGTAGGGTATAGTATCTTTATTTATATAAATAAAGATAAGTTTTCTAAAATTAATAATTTAAATAAAAAAGAAGAAAGTATTTTAAAGTTGATTAATAAAAACGGAAGAGTAACTAATAATGATGTAGAGAAATTATTAGATGTTTCCGACGCAACAGCAACTCGTTATTTACAAGAATTAGAAAATAAAGGTTTGGTAATTCAAGAAGGAGAAACTGGTCGTGGGGTTTTTTATAAAAAATTTTAAAATAAGGCTTAAATAAAGAAAAATAAACGGCTCAAAATTTTGAGCCGTTTATTTTTATATATAATACTTAATAAATACTACATAATGTAATTTTAAAATATTATTGAACCTTAAATTCAATTGATTGGATTGATTTGTTATAAACAGAGTCATACAAGACTACCTTAAGTATGTTTGTCGTTGCTATATTAGAAATATTATTTGGAATAAATGAGAAAGGTTTGTCTGCTTGAGATGATCCTATGAAAATTCCGTTGATATAGAAATCTTTTTTAAGAATAGGGTATTTAGAGTATGTCTTAGAAAGAAAAACATTTATTTGATTATTTTTATTATAAGTAAAAGAAGTATTTGGAGAAATAATACTAAATCTAGGTAAGTATTCTGGTTTATGAATATCATCATACTCAGTTGGAATTTGTGTAACAGTAGAAGTTCCAAAATTATTATCTAAAGCCCATTCAGCCACTCTGTATTCCCACCTTTCAAATTGCATATCTTGTTCGGGAGATAAAGGTTTTGGACCTAGTGGGTTATTTTTATCTACCCAATATAAAATAGAATGTACATCCTGAACTACTTTTTCTTCATATAGTTCTTCTGGAG
Source organism: Minisyncoccota bacterium (assembly GCA_023135835.1). Taxonomy (GTDB): domain Bacteria; phylum Patescibacteriota; class Minisyncoccia; order Phycocordibacterales; family UBA12079; genus JAHITU01. The sequence continues at coordinate 11,643 of JAGLSI010000006.1, read as the reverse complement.
TATATTCTGTTACTAATTTACCTGATATTTTATCTATAACATAAGTTTTTCCACCTAACCAAACCCCTCTTAATACAGGTTTGATTTCATCTAAGGGTAGTTTCTCAGCTTGTTTAAAGTTTTCTGCTGGATATTTTTTTAATACTTCCTCACCAAATTCATGCCACATAGGAGCTACAACAAAACCAGCTACTTTTTTCTCCATTGATGTGTTGTCGTTATTTCCAGCCCAAGCCCCAAAAGCAACTTTATCACTATAACCAATTATCCAAGCGTCACGATAATCATTGGTTGTTCCTGTTTTAGAAGCAACCGCTCTATTTCCAAAATAAAGAGGGGAGTTGTTGCCGAAAGCAGGGGTTCTAGCTTCGTTATCAGATAAAACATCAGAAATCATTAAAGCTGTTTGTTCAGGTAAAACTCTTCTAGGTAAAGAGTTGAATTTTTCGAGTATATTTCCATCCTTATCTTCAATTTTTAAAATTCCTGTTGTTGAATTTTTAACCCCTTTATTAGAGAATGTTGCATAAGCATTTGTAATATCTAATAAAGAAACCTCACCACCTCCTAGTACTAAGGTTAACCCATATTGGTTTATGCTTCCTAATTTTTCAATTCCCATATCTTTAGCTATTTGTAGAGAGTCTGATAGTCCAGCTAAGTAAAGAGCTTTAATAGCAGGGATGTTAATTGATTGTGCTAAAGCATCTCTAAAAGAAACAGGTCCGCGAAATACATCATCATAGTTAGTAGGGGAATAACAAGTATTATCTTCTAATGTTTCGTTTGGGTTTATAGGTGTTCCATCAGGATTACAAGTGGTTGAAAATTCTGTTTGTAAATCAAAAACAATTGTTTCAGGTGTATAACCTTTATTAAAAGCAGTAGCATAAACAAAAGGTTTGAAAGCTGATCCGGGTTGGCGATGTGCTAAAGAAATATTAAAATTACCATCAATCTCTTCATCAAAATAATCCCGAGATCCAACCATTGTTAGTATTTGTCCTGTTTTAGAATCAATTGCAACTATTGATGCATTTTCAGCATTAAATTTTTCGGTATTTTCTAAAGCATATTTTTTAGCTATTTCTTCTCCTTTAATTTGTAAATTATAATCTAGTGTTGTGGTTACTTTTAGTCCCTCCTCTGTAACATTTTTCCCATATTTATTTTCTAAATATTGTTTAATATACATTACAAAATGAGGAGCTTGGATTCCTATTGTTTCTTGTTTTTTAAACTCTAATTCAATTTTTGTTGCTTCTAAATATTCTTCTTCATTTATAAAATTATTTTTAAACATCTGAGAAAGAACTAGATTTTTTCTAACTTCTAGTCTATCTCTATTATTTCCGTAAGGAGAATAAAATGTAGGTGCTTGAGGGATTGCTGCTAAATAAGCTGATTCAACTAATGTTAAATCTTTTGAGTTTTTATCAAAGAAGGCGAGTGAGGCTTCTTCAATTCCGTAAATATTTCCACCATAAGGGGCTTCGTTCAAATATAAAGCTAGAATTTCTTCTTTAGTCATTACCTGTTCTAATTTATAAGCTAGAACCCACTCTTTTAATTTTCTAGTTATTTTTTTCTCTGTAGTTAGGATTGAATTTTTAACTACTTGCTGAGTAATAGTAGAGCCTCCTTGACTGAAACTCATTGTTTTTAAATTAGCTAATACCGATCTTAAAAAAGCGACAGGTTTTACTCCATTATGTTGATAGAATTCAGCATCCTCTATTGCGACAGTAGCGTTTTTAATATTAGTAGATATTTCAGTAAAAGGAATTATTGTTCTTTTAGTATCTTTATGTAAATCATAAAGAAGAGTTTCTCCTGTACGGTCATAGATTTTAGTTGATTCCGATACTCTTCTTTCAGAAATCGTATTTAAATCAGGAATTTTAAAAGTAGAAATCCATAAAAAAATTATTCCTCCGAAGAACATTGAGAAAATAAATAGGAATATTATTATTTTTTTGAATAGATTTTGATTTGTATGCATTTATTTCTTTATATAAATTTATAACCCAACTAAAACACTAAGTCTCCAAAAAAGTATTCCACCAGCTCCCCAAAAAGGAAGTGATAATAAACTAGTATAACCATGTAAACTTAAACGATTATAGGTCCATAATTGTTTGTTTAAGGTTTTATGGTAGGCTAACCCTAAAACATATTCTAAAATAGATCCAATAATTGCACTAATAATATATAATTTAAGTATATTAATTCCTTCTAAATATAAATAAATAAAAACAATTAAGGTAGGAGGTGTAACTAAAGATATATATTCACTCCATTTAAATTGTTTGGTTTTTCTTCCGTATAAATAAGCTAAATAAAAACCTAGGAAGATTATAATTATAGATATTATTGAAATTAAGTGAGAATTTATTATTTCCATTTTATGATATTTAAATTACTAAACTTGATGAACCGCAAAATAAGTAAGTCCTATTGCGATAGCATCATATTCATCATCATATTTTACCTTTTTTTCTATATTTATTAAATGTGTAAGCATAGAAGTTACTTGATTTTTATCACTTCGTCCGTATCCTGTGATAGCAATCTTAATCTGAAGAGGGGTAAATTCTAATATTTCTAAGTTATTTGCTAAGGCTATATATTTTATTATCCCTTTTGCTTCAGAGACTTTTAAAGCAGTTTTTTGATTAGAATTAAAGAATAAAGATTCAATTGATAAAACTTCAGGATTGTATTTTTCAATTATTTTTTGAATTTCTTCTCCTATTTGTTTTAAACGAGTTTCAAAAGAGTCTTTATTACTAGTTTGAAAACAATCAGAATAAAGTAAGACTTCCTTACTAGAAGAAGTTTCTTTTTCTATAATAGCTATTCCAACGCGTTCATATCCAGGGTCAACACTTATTATTTTCATATCCTTTATTCTAGCAGAATAAAGGATAAAAAAATAATGAGAATTTAAAATTCACAATTTATAATTCACAAATATTGAAGACTAAATCTTTTAGTCTTCAATATTTGTGAAAACTTCTTGCACATCATCGCCGTCTTCTAATAAATCAATTAATTTAGCTGCTTTTTCCATATCTTCGTCAGAAAGAGGGACTGTATTTTGAGCTGTCCATTTATTTCCTTCTTTCGTGAAAGCCCATGTAACAGCACCTATTCCCGCAAGTTCATAACTACCATTTTTTGAAAGAATGTGGCGAACTTCTGCTGCCGCTCTGTTTTTAGAATCAGTCAAGGCTTCAATAATAAAAGCACATCCTCCTGGGCCATAAGCTTCATAAGTAATTGCTTCCATACTAATAGCATCAGCACTTGCTCCTTTTTTTACCGCTCGTGCAATATTATCAGCAGGCATGTTAACTGCTTTTGCTTGATCAATAGCTGCTTTCAAGGCTGGTGAGTTTACATCTCCTCCAACTAATTTAGACTCAACTGTAATTAATTTTGAGTGTTTTGAAAATATTTTTGACCTTTTTGCATCAGTAGCTGCTTTCTTATGTTTAATTTTTGACCATTTATTGTGTCCTGACATAATAATATATTGTATATTAAATAATAAGTATTAACTTTTTAATTATACTGAATTTAAGTGTTTTTTCAATTAATTACTTTTTGTTTTCAGGATAATTAATATTAAAATGTTGATAAGCTTTTTCAGTAACTGAGCGGCCACGAGGAGTTCTTTCAATTAATCCTAATTGAATTAAATAAGGCTCATTTACTTCTTCTAGGGTTGAGGCTTCTTCTGAAAGGGAAGCAGCAATAGTTCCTAGCCCCACAGGACCTCCTTTGAATTTTTCAATAATTGTTTCTAAGATTTGCCTATCTAACTGAGATAATCCTAAGGTATCAATTCCTAACATTCTTAATGTTTCATTAACAGTATTTTCGTCTAAATTATCTTTATTTACTTGGGCTAAGTCACGGCATCTTTTTAAAAGAAAATTAGCAGTTCTTGGGGTAAAACGACTTCGTTTTGCTATCTCTAAAGATGTTTTATTATTAATATTTACATCTAATATTGAGGCTGATCGGTCTATTATTTTTGCAATTTCATCATCAGAATAAAATTCTAGTCTAAATGTTCCGCCTGAAAAACGAGAGCGTAGGGGAGCAGATAACATTGAAATTCTTGTAGTAGCAGCAATTAAAGTAAAAGGTGGAAGTTCTAATTGAATAGTTCTTGCGGAAGGACCTTTACCAATAATAATATCTAAAGAACCTGATTCCATTGCAGGGTAAAGAATTTCTTCAATATTTTTATTTAAACGATGGATTTCATCAATAAATAAAATATCTCCTGGAGTTAGGTTGGTTAAGATTGAAGCTAAATCCCCAACTTTTTCAATAGCTGGGCCAGAAGTTATTTTAATATTATGGCCTGTTTCTTTTGAAATTAAATAAGCAAGAGTTGTTTTTCCTAAACCTGGCGGACCATAAAATAAAATATGTTCAGGTTGTTGTTTTCTTTCTTTTGCAGCTTTAAGTAAAACAAAAACATTGTTTTTAATGTTTTCTTGTCCAATATATTCATCCCATGTATCAGGGCGTAATGTTTGGTCTAAAAAAACTTCTTTATTAGTGGATGTAGGGTTTTTAGGTGTTTTTTCAGGGGAAGTCATAATAATTTAGTTAAAAACAAGAAATTTAAAGTCATAATCCTTGACATACTTTTATATTCATGTTAAATTATACGCTAAGTTTGCGTTTTGTTGTTGAAAACACAATTCTCTAAGTAATATAAGGTATTGATCGAGGTTTTTTTCGGTGATTAGTTTTAAACTAATATTTCTAAAAAAATCCTTAGAAAAATATTTTGCAATTTGTTTTACTTAGAGAATTGTGTTTTTAATTTTCTCTTACCTTTATCTAAACATAAATTTTATTCTAAATCAATAACCCTCTGCACCTCACTTAGTGTCGTGTCTCCATTTAAGACTTTTATAATTCCATCTTGAGATAGAGATAATAATCCTTGTCTTTTAAATATTGTTTTTATCTCTTCTTTCCCAGGGTTTTGTTCTAGTAATTTTGCAATTTCAGCATTAACTAAGATTGCTTCAAAAATTCCAATTCTCCCTTTGTAGCCAGTATTATTACATTTAGGACAGCCAACAGGCTCAAACATTTTTTCTATATTATTTGTATATTTTTCAACATTATCTATTTCGCTTAAAATTTTAGATATTATTTGTTTATTTTCTCCTTCAATTAAAACCTCTTTTTTACAATATTCACAAGGTTTCCTTATAAGTCTTTGAGCAATAACCATATTAATTGCTGTGCTAATGATATTTGGTTGAACCCCTAAATCTATTAAACGATAAAAAGTTCCAACAGCGTTATTAGTATGTAAGGTTGAAAAAACAAGGTGTCCTGTTAAGGCAGAGTTAACAGCAACTTTAGCTGTGTCTGTATCACGAATCTCACCTACCATTATCACATCAGGGTCTTGTCTTAATGAAGATTTTAAACCTTCTAAAAATGTATAACCCTTCTCTATATTTATTTGAGTTTGTACAATTCCTGGTAAGTGATATTCAATTGGGTTTTCAATTGTAATTATTTTGTTTTCAGGTGTATGTATTTTTTTAAGAAAGGCATAAAGACTGGTAGTTTTTCCTGACCCAGTAGGTCCTGTGTTCAAAATCATCCCGTTAGGTCTATGAATTTCTTTATCTAATATTGCAAAAAGATTTTTTTCTATTCCTAAATCTTCTATTGTTACGGAAATATTATCTGGGTCTAATAACCTTAATACAATTGATTCTCCATAAGCGTCAGGAAGAACAGAGACTCTTATTTCAATACTTTTTTCTTTTAATTTAATACTTAAACGGCCGTCTTGTGGTTTTTTTACTACATTTAATTTTAATCCTGAGATTAGTTTTATTCGTGAAAGAAGTAGTTTATATAAATGTTTTTCAAATTTAGTTATAACAACCAAAACACCATCCAAACGGAATCTTAAAGTAACAGAATCTTCCTCAGGTTCTATATGAATATCAGAAGCTTTTGTAGCTAAAGAGCCTGCTAATATTGCCTCAAAAAAACGGGAGGTAATGTGAGGGTCTTTACTACTTAAAATTTCTTTTAAAGTTTCTTTAAGATCTTTTAAATTAGTTGTTTTTTGAAAAATGCTCTCTACGTTTTCTAATGAGATATCAATCATTCCTGCTGTTGTTTTTGTATTATAAGACATTTCCGAATAACGAGTCCAAGCTTTTTCAAGGCTTTTATGAGAAACCATATAAACTGAGATAGAGTAGCCTTTTTTTTCTAAAAAATCTAAATATTTTTGAGTATTGTTTTCTTTAGGTGATATAACTGCTACTTTTATTTTTTTCCCAATTTTTTCAAAAGCTATTATTTTAAATTCTCGTGATTTCTTTTCAGGAATAATTCGCAAAGCATCATTGCTAATCAAAGTTGTTTTTAGGTTTATATAGCGAACTCCATATTTAACTGAAAGAATTTTAGCTAATTCTTCCTCTTCTTGTTCGCGTAAAGATTGAATATCTTTATGGTCTTTTATATCTTTTAAATTAAACATAATCTTATTTATTATTATATCAAAGATTAATTAGAAAGGGGTGTTTAGAATGTGGAAAGGAGAGGAGAAGAATATTGTAATATGGTATTATTAACATTAATGAAAAAGAAAATAATACAAAATATAGGGGAAATGAAGGATTTTGCTAATTTTTATATTAAAAATTTAAAAAAAGAGCAGAATAAAGCGGAAATAATAATATTAATTGGTGACTTAGGTTCAGGAAAAACTACTTTTATTCAACAAATAGCTAATATTTTTGAAATTAAAGAATACATAACAAGTCCTACTTTTGTAATTCAAAAAAAATATAAAATTAATAACCTGCCTGCCGGCAGGCAGGTTCCAAGTTTAGGGTTTGAGAATTTAATTCATATTGATGCTTATAGATTAGAGTCAGGAAAAGAATTATTAGATTTAAATTGGGAAGAAAATATTAATAATTCTCAAAATATTATTTTTATAGAATGGCCAGAAAGAGTTTCTGATATTTTACCTAAAGATGTGAATAAAATAAGTTTTAAATTTATAGATGAAAATAGTAGAGAAATAATTTTTTAAATTAAAAATGTCTGAACTTAAAAACAATAAAAATAAACAAAACAAAAAAGTAGTTTTATTAGACGCTTATGCAATTTTACATAGAGCATACCACGCTCTTCCTGATTTTAGTTCATCTAAAGGTGAGCCAACAGGAGCTCTTTATGGAGTCTCTTCTATGTTATTAAAGATAGTTAATGACTTTAAACCAGATTATATTGTGGCTTGTTATGATTTACCTAAAAAAACTTATAGGCATGAAATTTATAAAGATTATAAAGCGGGAAGAAAAAAACCAGATGAGGAATTAATCTCTCAAATAGAAAGGTCTAGAGATATTTTCAAAGTTTTTAATATTCCTATTTATGAAAAGGAAGGTTTTGAAGCTGATGATATTTTAGGAACAATTGCTGAACAATTAAAAGAAAAAGATATAGATATTATTATTGCTTCTGGAGATATGGATACTTTACAACTAGTAGATAATAAAAAAGTACAAGTCTACACTCTTAAAACAGGAATTAATAATGTTATTTTATATGATGAAAAGGCAGTAGTAGATAGGTTTGGTTTTGGACCTAAAATATTAACAGATTATAAAGGTTTAAGAGGTGATTCTTCGGATAATATAAAAGGTATTAAAGGAATAGGGGATAAAATAGCTACTACCTTAATTCATAATTTTGGAACTATTGAAGATATTTATAAAAAATTAGAAAAAGATGAAGATGTTTTTTTAAACAAAGGAGTTAAGCCAAGAATTATTAATTTATTAAAAGAGAATAAAGAAGAGGCATTTTTTTCAAAAGAATTAGCCACTATTCAATTAAATGTACCTATTAAATTTATTTTACCAAAAAAGATTTGGAAAGAAGAGATTGATGAAGAAAAAATAATTTCTTTATTTCAAGATTTAGGTTTCAGAACTCTTTTACAAAGAACAAGAACTTTATTTTTTAACCAAAATGAAAATACAGAAGATTCGTTTAGGGATACTACTTCTAAATCAGAAGATGTAGAGGAAGAGGTGGGTGATTCTGAATTTGAAAAAACAGCCATTGCTTTATGGGTTTTAGATTCTAATAAAACCAAAACTACAATTCAAGAAATAAAAGATTATACTCAAACAAAAACATTTAAAGAAGCTAAAGAAAGAATTTGGAAATTAATTAAAAATAATGAATTAGATTTTATTTTGAAAGATATAGAATTACCTTTAATTCCAATTTTTAAAAAAATGAAAGAAAATGGAATTAAGTTAGATTTAAAATATTTAAAAAAATTATCTATTGATTACACAAAAAAGTTAAATATTTTAGAAAAAGAGATATGGAAACAATCAGGAGAAGAGTTTAATATAAATTCTCCTAAACAATTATCTGAAATTCTTTTTGAAAAAATGAATCTAGAAACAAAAAGTCGGAAAAAAACTTCAACAGGAATGCGTTCAACTAAAGAATCTGAATTACAAAAAATGATAGAAGCGCATCCTATTATTGGAAACATTTTAAAATATAGGGAATTAAAAAAATTATTATCAACCTATATTGATAGTTTGCCTAAATTAACTGATCAAAAAAGTTTAATTCATACTACTTTTTTACAAACAGGGACAACTACAGGGAGAATTTCTTCTAATCAACCTAATTTACAAAATATTCCTATTAGAACAGAGCAAGGAAGGAAAATAAGAGAAGCTTTTAAAGCTCAAAAAGGTTTTAGTTTATTTGCTTTTGATTATTCACAAGTAGAACTAAGAGTTATAGCAATGTTGTCAGGAGATAAAAATATGATAAAAATTTTTAAACAAGGTGCTGACGTTCATTCTGCTGTAGCTTCTAAAATTTTTGGAGTGCCTATAGAAAAAGTAAATGAAGGAATGAGGAGAAAGGCTAAAACTATAAATTTTGGAATGATTTATGGAATGGGGGTTAATTCTTTAAGGCAAAATATGGAAGATGCTTCTGATGGGTTAGAAAAAATAACTCGTAAAGAAGCTCAAGACTTTTATAATAAATATTTTGAAACTTTTAAAACTATTGCCGATTATTTAGAAGGGATAAAAAAAGAAGTTTTGAAAACAGGATATACTAAAACTTTTTTTGGTAGATTGCGTTATTTTGAAGGGATAAAATCAAAAATACCTTTTATTAAAGCTATGGCAGAAAGGATGGCTATTAATGCTCCTGTGCAAGGAACAAGTGCTGATATTTTAAAAATAGCCATGATAAGAATTGATAAATATTTAGTTAAAAATAAATTAGAAGATAAAATTAAAATACTTTTACAAGTGCATGATGAATTAATTTTTGAAATAAAAGAAGGTGCGGAAGAAAAACATATTTTAAAAATAAAGGATATTATGGAAACAATAATTCCTTTAGAAAAAAGTAAAGGAATTAAATTTGAGGTAAATATTAAGAAGGGGGATAGTTGGGGAGAGATGAAAACACTAGAGCACGAGAACATAAAAACATAAAAACAAACAGGTTTTGGCAGAGCCAAAATCTGTTTCTATAAAGAAAGAAAATTTAGAAAAATAGTGCAGTTAACTACACTATTTTTCTTTTTTACTTTATAGACTTTATAGACTTTTGACTTTATACTAATCATATATGTTATATTTTTTATATGGAGAAGATATTGATAAATCTAAAAAGAAATTAGATTCTTTATTAAATTTATTATTTATTAAAAAACCAAATGCTAGTTTTTTTAAATTAGATTTAGATAATTTCAATGAAAGTAAATTAGAAGAATTATTATTTGGACAAGGTTTATTTGAGCAAAAATATATTATTCAAATGGACTTTTTATTTGAAGATAAGTTTGTCCAAGATTTTATTTTAAATAAATTAAAAGAAATATCAGAATCAGAAAATGTTTTTTTATTTAGAGAGAAAAGAGTTAATAAACCTATTTTAAAGAAGATTGAGAAATATGCTAGTAAAATTCAAGAATTTTCTTTAAAAGAAAGTGGTGGAAGATCTTTTGCTACAAGAAATGGAGACTTTAAAATTGATGATTTTAATATTTTTGATTTAGCTACTTGTTTTGGAAATAGAAATAAAAAAGATTTATGGGTTTTGTATCAAAAAACAAAAAATAAAAACATTCCTACTGAAGAGGTAAGCGGAATTTTGTTTTGGCAACTAAGGGTGATGTTTCAAGTTTTAAATTCTAATAATGCTGTTGAGGCAGGTTTAAAACCGTTTGTATTTAATAAAGCTAAAATTTATTTAAAAAAATATTCAGAAAAAGAGTTGAAAAAGATGAGTTCTGATTTAGTTTCCATTTACCATAAATCACGAAGAGGTTTGTGCGAATTTGATTTAGCCCTAGAAAAATTTATTTTAGAGATTTAAAAATTTATTTTAAATATTAAATCTAAATACAAGTAACTATTCCAGTTAACTGGAATAATAAGTCTTAAGTTCTAAATATTAAAAAATGACTTTTCTTCAGCGCTTGGAGCGCTGAAGAAATAATGGCTTAAAATAAGGATAAAAATAATGAACGGCTATGATTTGAAATCGTAGCCGTTTAATATTATTACTTCCTCTTTCTGTATCTAGCTTATTTGATGTTTTTTGTAAATGAATTATCTGTTCAACAGGTTTGTCATGACGGTCTTTAAGTTTGTAAATTAGCAGGGCTCGGTCGTATTTTTTCTTCATTACATTCCGAAAAAATATACTCCTTCGGTTCGATCCCTGCCGAGCGGTAAAATATTAAAACCTTAAAGCTAAATGCTTTAAGGTTAAGTATTTCATGTCCGCCCGGCAGGTTCGTCCTGACGGTCACTTAGTAAAATTATTCGTTCACAAAGTTCATTCTAATTTTACTAAGTGCCGCGGGACCTGCCTGCCGGCAGGCAGGCACGGCTCATAGTTGCTCCTTACAGTCGCAACATATTCCGCCGTTCGATCCCTGACGAAAGTAAAGAAGTTTACTTTCTCCGAACAAACAAAATAAAAAAACCTTAAAAAGGTTTTTAAATTTTGTCCGCCCGGCAGGGATCGAACCTGCGACCGTCAGCTTAAAAGGCTGCTGCTCTACCATCTGAGCTACGGGCGGATAGTATATAAACACAAAAAAGATAATACCAAAAAAACAAGAAAAGTCCAATAGAATTTTCCTACAAAGGCATATCCATTGCTAAAAACCCAGCCCCAGAAAGAACTAAAGATAATAATATCCCTAATATGAGAATATATAAACTTAATTGATTTTCTTTTAATTTATTATTTTTAATATTAATAATATTTAAGACTATTATTAATATTAAGAAAAGACTAACTATCTGAGTAAGAAGTCCTAATATAAGTAAAATTCCTCCTAAGGCGCCCAAGATTTTTAAAAGTCTTGTATAGTTAAAGTCTTTTTTCTTATAATTAATTAACTCTCCCCAAAAATCTTTAATTAAATAGATTCCTAAAAATAATCTTAAAATTAAAGGCGCTGTGAAAGATAATATTAATAAATCTGGAAATGTGTTTAACATTTTTTTATTATAACATAATAAGTAGAATAGAGTATAGAGAAAGTATTAC
>JAGLSI010000005.1 GCA_023135835.1 Minisyncoccota bacterium | reverse complement strand
CAGATGAGGTTTTTTGGATAAGGAATATTTTATGGTCGTGGTATCATCATGCTATTAGTTGTGCAATTTGGAGGTATCATAACAAAAAAAAAGCTCAAGAATATTCAAAAAAAGCTTTAGAGTATCAATTTGGAAATCATCCAAACAAAATAACTAAACTTTTTTATCTTTTAACTCACAACAAATTAAGAGAAGCTGAAATATGGTCTGATGGTATAATAACAGAACCTGAAAAAACAACCGCCAAATACCTCGTAAAAGAATTTAAAGATAAAATTATAGGGCTTGACTTTTGGATTAATAATAAGTTATTATAAAAAAAGTTTAGTTATTTTGTTTTTGAATATATAAAGAAAAGGAGGTTTTGCTATGTTAACTGGAAATAATTTTGAAATTGATAATAATGCGCCTATTCTACTTCGTAGAATTGAAAAGAAACCAGAAGTTGTAATAGAAGAATTCGATAAAGATGGAATTGTGATAACACCTGTTGCAACACATATGACTGTTGTTACCACTGCTGGAGCACAACCAGAAATGCATGATCAACAGGAAGATGCTACTCGTAATTAAAAAAATATGCATTATAGAAAAGGCTTTGATTAGTAAATTAATCAAAGCCTTTATTTTTTTTGAAATTAAATATTGAGAAGCATATTAACTACAGCTTCTGATATGGGTAATTTTGCTAGATCAGCTATCCAACCCCATTGTCCAGAGGGGTTAACTTCTAAAAAAACAAATTCTCCATTTGGAGTTTCTATCATATCAATTGCTCCGTATTTTAAATTAATTTTTTTCATAAAGTATAGAAGTTTTTTCTGTATTTCTATTGGTAAATCAACTTTACTGTGATTCACATTTTCAAAATCATAATGACGCCAATCTATTTTTGTTTTTTCACTTGCTTGAGAATCTATACGACAAGATAATACAGAATTTCCGATAACCATAATTCTATATTCATATCTTTTCTTTATATATTCTTGAGCAAAGACTGGACATGCTTTTATCGCACCAAAAGAATTAGAAATTTCTTTTTGAGAGAAAATTTGTGCATAAAGAAAATATTCTCCCTTGTCATCTATTCCTATATATCCTAAAGGCTTTAAAAGTAAATCTCCTTTTAATCTTGAAAATTTAGAAACATTCTTTGCGTTATTTGATATTAATGTATCAGGAGTAATTAATCCACTTCTGTGAGCTATTATTTGTTGATACAATTTGTTGCTTGATAAAAAATCTATTGTCTCTTTTTTATTTACCCATTTACACTCAAGAGTAGCTAATAGTGTTTTAACAGCTACTCTTGACTCATTTTTAGCAAATTTGTTTTTTAAGTTCATTTCTTTTAAAGATATCCCAGGTCTTTCTCTTAAATACCAAGCGACATCAATTTCAGATATTTTTATTCTAGATTTCTGAAAATTTTCTTCAACAATTTTATTAGTATCTATAAAACCATCAATTTTGACACTGTTTCGATTGAAAAAGATTTCTAATTCTGCTTTTTCAGGGATACTATCAGGATCAAAAATATGTATTTCAATATTTTTATCTTTACCAGCATTAATGAAAGGTAAATAATAATATTTTTCATCTAAACTTGCGATTAAAAGTATTTTTTTCATTTCCCCATTCTCCTATATTTAATTATATTAAAGAGCTTTATCTAATAACAAAGAATAGTTTAAAAGATAAACTTTGTAAAGAAATTTTTTTTGAATGATGCTAAAATATAATTAATGTTAAATCTAAAGAATAGAATTAAGAAGCGAACGGAAAAAACTAGGTCTTGGTTTACTAAAAATGAAAAATATTTAATCATTGGGTTTTTTACAACGGGTTTGATAGTAGATAATTTAACATTGACTCGAATTGATCAGGTTTTTGATAATTTAGTAATTTTAAGTTACCTGTTATTAGCTGTACTTAGTATTATTTTAATTAATTATATTAAAGCTAAAGAAATACAGGATAAATATTCATATTTTTCAAAATTTGAAAAATATATCCCCTTAGTTACTCAGTTTGCTTTTGGAGGACTTTTTAGTGCTTATATTATTTTCTATACAAAGTCTGCATCTTGGACAACTAGTTGGATTTTTTTGTTAATTATTTTTGGAATTTTTATTGGGAATGAAAAATTTAGAAAACAGTACAAGGAAATTGATTTTCAGATAAATATTTTGTTTATTGCCTTGTTTTCGTTTATGATTTTTTTTATTCCTGTTGTTTTAAAACAAATAGGCGTTTGGATTTTTGTTTTAAGTGGATTTTTAAGTCTCTTGTTAATTTGGGGATTAATTAAGTTTATTTCTTCTTTCATTCTTGAAATAAGTCAAAAAAGAAAAGAAAAAATAACTATACACATAATTGGTGTTTTTGTTTTGTTTAACCTAATGTATTTTTTGAATATTATTCCTCCTGTTCCTTTATCAATAAAAGAAATTGGGGTTTATAGAAATATAGAAAAAAGTATTAACGGAGATTATTTGTTAGAAGATGTAGAAGTACCTTGGTATTCTTTTGGAAATAACTTTTTAAATATTTCCCAAGGACCTGTTTATATTTATTCTTCAGTTTTTGCTCCTACTGATTTAAAAACAGAAATAATTTATGAATGGTCTCTGTATGATAATCAGAAGAATAGATGGGTTTCTTATAATAAAGTAGAATATCCAATTGAAGGAGGAAGGGAGGATGGTTATAGGGGTTATGTATATGCTAATAATTTAATAGCAGGGGAATGGAGAGTAGATGTAAAAACAAAATCTAATTTAGTAATTGGAAGAATTAAGTTTGAAATAAAAGTTAAATAGTATAATTTGACGTAATATATAATATATTGTTTAACAAAGAATAGCTGTTGACTTATTTATTGATTTTGATAATATATGGACAGTACTTGAATCTTGGCTTGCCAAAATTTAGGTGCTATGAAAAACATCGTTTTCCTTCGGGGATTCGGTGTTTTTCATTTCTATTTTTTTTAATCAAAATTTAATAAATTAAAAATCGATACTAGTCCAATGGATTGGAATAGTAAGGGGATTTGTTTTTAGTATTTAAAATGTTAATATAAAAGTTATTATAATTAAGTCAAAAGTCTATAAAGTTTATAAAGTCTATAAAGTAAAAAAAATTGCTCCGCAATTTTTTAAAAAAAGACTTTCGACTTTCGACTTTATGGACTTTTAACTAAATTTATTATGGGATTAAAAGATATGATGATGAAGAAGATGTTGAAGTCACAATTAAAAGACGTGCCTGAAGCAGAACAAGAAAAAATTTTAAAAGTTGTTACTGAAAATCCAGAATTATTTCAAAAAATTGGAACAGAAGTTCAGGCTAAAATGAAAGAGGGAAAAGACCAAATGTCAGCTACTATGGAAGTAATGAGTAATTATCAAAACGAGTTAAAAGATATTTTGAATTAAAATATTTTTTGAATTTACTATAAATTACCCATTTCAAAAAAGAGGCTTTGGAATCGTCAATCAAAAAACACTTAATGGAGAGTGTTTTTTTTGAACATAAGAAGGTTATGGATTATAATAAATTTATATTGCTATTTTAACCAAAAGATTATCCTATAAATAGGTAGTCCTTTAACGATAATACTTACTATAGGAAAGGAGGTGAGCGAATATGGAAAAAGGGCAAGTAAAACCCCTTATTTTGGACTTTGCAGAAACTATCAATATTGTTTATGAGGGAGAACAACAGGTTGTTTTCGGTGGTACTTCTATTGGTACTCATGATGAGCCAGATTCTGCTGGTTTGGACTAAATGAGGCTAATGCTTTTTATCAACATTATTGTAGGTAAGAGAGCAACTCATGTGGTTGCTCTCTTTTTAATCTTTATTTAAAAAGGAGGTGTTTCATGATATTTATAATTGGAAATAGTAAAGATTTGGTTGAACCTGTTACTGCGCATCTTCGTGAAATTAGCGATAAAGAGGTTATTATATTTAAGGCAGATCTCTGTCTAGAGAATGAAGGAGTCGGTTTTTCCTTCATCGATAGAAAAGCAGAAACATTTGCTGATGTTGGTATCTCGGAATATATCCTTAATAATGTTGAATCAGTATGGTTTTGGAAACCTGTTTTACCTAAAACTTTGAGGGAACATTCTCCACATGAAGAATCAATTTTTATGTATCGGCAGTTTTTGGCTCTCTGGAGATCATTAGCCTCTCTCTTAAAGGAAGCTAAATGGATAAATAATTATTACAAGATGCTTGAAGCTGAGCATAAACCGTTTCAGTTAAAAACAGCACAGGATATGGGTTTTGTTATTCCTGATACTTTAATAACATCTAATCCTGTTAGAGCTAAAGATTTTTGGAAATACTGCGAGGAAGAGATGGTTGTTAAGACATTAACAAATAGTCTTCACGGAAATCGTATTGTTTTTACAAATAAAGTCACAGCCGAATTTATGAATAATATTGATAGGCTGAAGCTTTCTCCTGTAATCTTTCAAAAATTGATTAAAAAGAAGTTTGAGTTACGAATTACTGTTGTTGATGATAATGTTTTTGCTGCGACGGTTAAGAGCTCGTCAAAAATTGATTGGAGAAGAGGGCTAGGAGAAGCTTCTATATTTGAATTACCTAAGAACATCAGACAGCTTTGTATTGAGTATGTCTCGGAGTTAGGACTACGGTTTGGATGTATAGATATGATTGTAACTCCTGATGATGAGTATTGTTTTTTGGAAATTAATCCAAATGGACAATGGAAATTTATAGAGGAGCGAACGGGATTGCCTATTGGAAAAGCAATTGCACAAGCATTAATATCTTAAGACCGAAAAGAGGGGAATAGACACCCCTCTTTTTTATGTGTAATATATATAATATGAATGAAAAATTAAAGATAGAGATAAATAAATACGCGACTCAAGATCAATATATACGAAATCTATCTCTTAAATTTCCCCAAATTAAAGAACTTTGTTCAGAGGTAATTTTTCAAGATTCAATAAGTAAGAAGTTTGTTGAAAAAGTTTTAAGAAAATACAGTTGGCCTACTATTTCTTTAGTTGGAGAGGAAGCGTCTCATAATTTTTGGTTATTAGTTCAGCATATGGATAAAGATATTATTTTACAGAAGGAAGTTTTAAAATTATTAAAAAAAGCAGTAGAAAAAAATGAGGCAGATTCTAAAGATTTAGCATATTTAGAAGATAGAATTTTAATAGCTGAAGGTAAAAAACAGTTATATGGTACTCAATTTAAGATAGAAAATGGGAAGCTCGTGATGTCTCCTACTGAAGACTTAGATAATTTGGAAAAAAGAAGAAATAAAATGGGGCTTTTTGATGTTGAAACTCAATTAAATGAATTAAAAAAGACTTATAAAAATTTGTTGAGGTGATAATAATTTATGGAAAAATTAATTATTACAGAAGAATATTTAGGACATGCTGGTGTTAAATATATCTTTGAATATTATGAATGTGATTCTTTTGATCATTTACCAAAAGAAAGACTCAAACAATGTTATGCTGTGGCTTTTTATGGAGAAAAGATAGTTATCGTTCACGATATTGAAAAAAATAATTGGGGTTTGGTTGGAGGTTCTATTGAAGAAAATGAACATCCAGATGAAACTTTAATTAGAGAAATACAAGAAGAATCTAATATGAAGGTAACTAATTTTAAACTCATTGGCTATCAAAAGGTTATAGATACAAGGGGAATTCAAGAATCATTTTATCAATTAAGATATTTTGCTATTGTTGAAAAAATAGGGGAGTTTGAATCAGATCCCGCTGGTTTTGTTGATAAAATCCTTTGTATTAATCCTAAAGATTACAAAAAATATTTTGATTGGGGTAAAGTTGGTGAAAATATAATTAAAAGGGCTCTAGAATTTAAAGAAAAAAGAAAAAGCTAATAACCTAATAAAATGCAATAAAATCTTGTTTATGATATTATCAACTGTGTTGAAAATTAAAATTCTTTATAAACTTTTGACTTTATAGACTTTTAACTAATTTATTATGTTATCAATCGGAATTGTTGGTTTACCCAACGTTGGAAAATCTACACTTTTTAATGCATTAACGGAAAAAAGTGTTCTAGCTGAAAATTATCCTTTTTGTACAATAGATCCTTCAGTAGGGGTTGTTTCTGTACCTGATGCTCGCTTAGATAAATTGGGTGAATTTTCCAATTCTAAAAAAACTATTTATACAGCCATTGAGTTTGTTGATATTGCTGGTTTAGTGGCTGGAGCACATGAGGGAGAGGGTTTGGGAAACAAGTTCTTAGCTAATATTCGTGAGACTGATGCAATTATTGAAATAGTTAGAATTTTTGAAGATGAAGATGTAATTCATGTAAACGGGAAAATTGACCCGATGAGCGATATTGAAGTAATCAATTTGGAATTGATAATGGCGGATTTTCAAACTGTTTCAAAGCGAATTGCTAATTTAGAAAGAGATGTAAAAAAGGGAGACAAGAAAGCTATAATTGAAAAAGAAATTTTAATAAAAATTGAAAAGGCTTTAGATGATGGGAAATTTGCTAATTCAATAGAATGTAACGAAGAAGAACAAAAAATAATAAAAACTTTAAACCTCTTAACTATTAAGCCAATTTTATACGCTTTTAATAAAAAAATGGGAGGAAAAAATTTAGATGAAATGGATGACTCTCGTTGGGAAGAGGTAGAAAAGTTTTTAACTGAAACAGGTGCAAAATGGATAAAAATTGATACTCAAATAGAACATGAATTAAAAGATTTACCCGAAGATGAAAGAGGAGAGTATAAACAAACTTTAGGCGGGGCTTGTGATGATATTGATATATTAATTAGAAAGGGTTATGAGCTTTTAGATTTGATTACTTTTATGACTACGGGTGAAGAAGAATCACGAGCTTGGACAACTAAAAGAGATTCAACAGCTCCTATAGCAGGAACCGCTATCCACACAGACTTTAAAGATAAATTTATTAAAGCTGATGTTATAAATTGGGAAGATTTATTAAATTCGGGTTCTCGTGCTCAGGCTAGAGAAAAAGGTTTAATCAGAATTGAGGGAAAGGAATATATTGTTAAAGACGGAGATGTGATTGAATTTAAGATATAAATTTAATTAGATTTAGGATTTAAGAACGGATTTTGGCTTCGCCAAAATCCGTTTGTTTTTATGTTTTTATGTTCTAGTGCTTTAATATTTTTTAATGATATAATGAATTATTAGTAGCTTAATTAAAAAATACCATGGAAACTAAAAAAATATTAAAATGGCCTTTAATAATTGGAATAGTAATTGTTTTGAATCTATTCTTTTTGTATGCGGTAAAAGTGGCTTATCCAGAGCCTCGATATAATAATTATTGTGAAGACAAGCCTGTTGTTAAGCAAATTAATAATCAGGAAGAATGTTTAATTGAAGGAGGGCAGTGGGTTGAACAGCCTCAATATGAAGTGCGAATGATAGGGGTTTCTGATCCTTTGGTTGAAGATGAATTGCCTGCTACTTCGCAAAGGGAATCTGGTTATTGTAATCAACAATTTACTTGTCATGAAGAATTTAATACTGCTAGAGAGGATTACGAAAGAAATGTATTTATAGCTTTAATTATCTTTGGAGTGATTTCTGTTATTATTGGATTTATGACTTTAGCCAAAGAAGTTGTCTCTATTGCGTTATCATTAAGTGGAATATTGTCATTTATTATTGCTTCATTAAGGTACTGGCAATATGCTAGTGATTGGCTACACTTGGCTATTCTAGGACTTGCTTTAGTTGTTTTGATCTATTTAGCAATAAAAAAGTTTACTGAGTAATAAAATAAGTCAAAAGTTCGTAAAGTCTATAAAGTCCATAAAGGAAAAATTCCATCGGCTCACTAAAATGAGCCGATGGAATTTTTGTTTTTTTATATCTAAACCTATGATAAAATGGTTTTTATATGAAAAAATACGATCATAAAAAAATAGAGAAGAAATGGCAAGACCAATGGAAGAAAGATAATGTAGTTAAGATAGATAAAGACGACCAATCTAAAGAAAAATTTTATATGTTAGATATGTTTCCTTATCCCTCTGGGGAAGGTTTGCATATGGGACATACAGAATCTTATACTGCTTCTGATGTATTTTATCGTTTTAAAAAGATGCAAGGATTTAATGTTTTACATCCTCAGGGTTTTGATTCTTTTGGTTTACCCGCTGAGAATTATGCGATTAAAACTGGAATTCATCCTGCTGAAACTACTCAAAAAAATATAGGAAATTATATTGTTCAAATGAAATCCCTTGGTTTGAATTATGATTTTGATGAGATGGTTAATTCTTCAGATTCAGAATATTATAAATGGACACAATGGTTATTTGGAGAGTTTTTTAAAAATAATTTAGTTTATAAAAAAACATCAAAAATTAATTGGTGTGAATCTTGTCAGACAGGAATTGCAAATGAACAGGTGTTAGGAGGGGAATGTGAAAGATGCGGAACACAGATTTCTCAAAAAGAAATTCCTGGGTGGTTTTTTAAAATTACTGATTTTGCTGATGCTTTGATTGAAGATTTAGATAAGGTTGATTGGCCAGAACATACAATTAAAAATCAAAGAAATTGGATAGGGAAATCAGAAGGAGCGGAAATAAATTTCCTAGTCAAAAGTCAAAAGTCAAAAGTCAAAAGTAAGTTGAAAGTATTTACAACCAGACCAGATACTTTGTTTGGAGCAACCTATATGGTGTTAGCTCCAGAACATAAATTAGTTGAGGAATTGAAAGGTAAAATAGAAAATTGGGAAGAAGTGGAAAAATATATAATTGATACTCAAAAAAAATCAGAGATGGATAGAGTTGAAGGAAAAGAGAAAACAGGAGTTCAGCTTCTAGGAATTTTTGCAATCAATCCAGCCCTATCTAAAGCGGGTAAAACAGACAAAGAAGACCTGCCCGCTGGTGAGGCAGGAATTCCAATTTTTATTGCTGACTATGTTTTAAGTGGTTATGGAACAGGAGCAATCATGGCAGTACCCGCACATGACGAAAGAGATTATGAATTTGCTACTAAGTTTGGTTTAGAGATTAAAGAAGTTATTTTAGGAGGAGATACTGAAGAAAAAGCTTACTCTGGAAATGGAAAAATAATAAACTCAGGGCAATTCAATGGACTAGATTCAGAAGAAGCTAAGGAAAAAATTACAGAGTTTGTGGGCGGGGAATTAATTAATAATTATCGTTTGCGAGACTGGTCAATTTCAAGACAAAGATATTGGGGTTGTCCAATACCAATTGTTTATTCGCCTGAAGGTGAAGTTAAATTAATTCCTAAAGAATATCTTCCTTGGTTGCTTCCAACTGATGTAGATTTTAAACCAACGGGGATTTCTCCGTTAGCTGATTCAAAAGAATTAAAAGAAAGAACAGAAAAGATTTTTGGTGAAGGTTGGGTTCCAGAATATGACACAATGGATACTTTTGTGGATTCCTCGTGGTATTTTTTAAGATATCCAGATGCACATAATGATAATGAATTTTGTTCGGAAACTCGCAAGAAATGGTTGCCTGTTAATTTGTATATTGGAGGAGCGGAGCATACTTATATGCATCTTTTGTTTTCTCGTTTTTTTGTGAAAGCCATGAAGCAAATTGGTTTATTGGATTTTGATGAACCTTTTTTGAAATTAAGACATCAAGGAATGGTATTGGATGGTGAAGGAAAAAAGATGTCTAAATCTAAAGGGAATGTAGTTAATCCAACTGAAATGGTAGAAAGATTTGGAGCAGATTCAGTTAGAGCCTATATGTTATTTGCGGCTCCGTTAGAAGATGAAGTATTATGGAATGAAAATAATATTGTAGGAATTTATCGTTTTTTGGAAAAAGTTTGGGCTGTAAGTGAGAATTTAACAGAAAGTTCTGATGAAGTAATTAATTCTTTGCACAAGACAATTAGGAAAGTAGAAAATGATATTGAAAACTTGAGATACAATACTGCTATTTCTGAAATGATGAAATTTATAAATATTGTAAAAAGCTCTTCTGTCTCTAAACAAGATTTTAAAATTTTCTTAAAAATTTTAGCACCGTTTGCTCCGCATATTACAGAAGAATTGTGGGAGAGTTTAGGACATACAGATTCAATTCATTTGGAAAAGTGGCCAGAGTATAATGAAGCCTTAGCTAAAGACGAAAAGCATATTGTGGTTATTCAAGTGAACGGAAAAGTACGGTCAGAACTTGAAATTGAAGATGGAGAAGACGAAGAAACCATTAAAAAAAGAGCTCTAGACGATGAAAAGGTGCAAAAATGGATAGTTGGAAAAGAGACAAAAAAAATAATATATATTAAAAATAAACTATTAAGTATTGTAGTCTAATAAAAGGTTTCCCCCGTCACTATTATTAATCTTATTTAGTTAATTTTAAAACAAATTTATAATTAATTTATCCGACATTGCTTTATTATTATCTATATTAATAATAGTGAGGGATTGCGGAAATCCTGTATTAGGATTTCCTTGACTTTTTAGCCAAATAATGATAAAAATAAGGAAAATAAAATAATGACAACATTTAATTCAAAGGAAATAGTCCAAAACTTTCTTTTAGAACTCCCTAAAAGGTCACAAGATATCTTAATCAGAAGGTATGGTTTGGGTGGTTCTGTAAAAAAGTCTACTTTGGAAGCTATAGGCCAAAAATATAAAATTACTCGAGAAAGAGTAAGACAAATTGAAAATCATTCAATTAAGAACATAATTAAGTCTGATAATTTTACTAAAGCAGAAAAGTATTTTGATGAGCTAAGTTCTATTATAGAGAGCGTTGGGGGAATGGTTGAAGAGAATTCTTTGTTAGAACATTTGTCAAATGATGCTTCAGAACAAAATCATCTATATTTTTTGTTTGTAATAGGAAGTCCGTTTTATAAAGATAAAGGAGACATTGATTTTGATACTAAGTGGTATACCGATAAGAAATTAGCCGAAGATGTAGTTAAAATATTAAAAAGAGTTCATGGTCAATTTGAAGGAGATCAATTGGTTTCAGAGAATGATTTATTAGAACTGGTTCGCAAAGAAGCTAAAAAAATAAAGAACAGAAAAGAAGTAAATAATGATCAGATTAAAAAATGGTTAACTACTTCAAAAGTGATAAATAAGAATCCTTTTGATGAATGGGGTTTGGCTACTTCTCAAAATATTAAAATTAGAGGAATTAGAAGTTATGCTTATTTAGTTGTTAGACAAAATGGTTCACCAATGCATTTTAAAGAGGTGGCTAAGATGATAAATAAACATTTTAAGAAAAATGTTCACACTGCTACTTGTCATAACGAATTAATTAAAGATCAAAGATTTGTTTTGGTAGGAAGAGGAATGTATGCTTTAGCTGAATGGGGATATTCTAAAGGAATTGTAAAAGATGTTATTTTAGATATTTTAAAGAGAGAAGGAAAATTAACTAAAGAATCTGTTATTGATAGAGTTTTGAAAGAAAGGTATGTTAAAGAAAATACTGTTGTTGTAAACCTACAAAATTCAGATTATTTTAAAAAACATAAAGACGGAACATATTCGCTTGTTTAGTCAAAAGTCCATAAAGTCTATAAAGTAAAAAGGTCGTGGCTTCGCCACGACCTTTTTATTAACGGATTTTGCTTCGCAAAATCCGTCTCTAACACCTAACGCCTAAGACCTAATTTCCTAAACAAAGTTATCTACATTCTTTCTACTTTAAAAACTATTTTATAGTAAAATATAGTATATATGATAGAAACTTTTGCTAATATATTTCCTCCAGCTTATTATAGTCTGATTGTGGGTGCATTGAATTATTTATATTTATTCATGCCTATTTGGTTACCCGTGATTTTAATATATATATTATGGAATAATTGGATGAATTATATTCAAACTAAATTTCTTAATGAACAAGATTATAGGTTATTAGAGTTAAAATTACCGAACGAAATAAAAAAAACACCTTTAGCTATGGAGTTATTTTTAACTTCTTTAATTCAGGTAGGAGGAGAAGCTAATTGGTATCAAAAATATGTTGAGGGTAAATCAAGACCAGTTTTTTCCTTAGAGATGGTTTCTTTGGAAGGGCAAGTCAAGTTTTTTATCTGGACAAGGGGTTTTTTTAAAAATTTAGTAGAGGCTCAAATTTATGCACAATATCCAGACATTGAAATTACCGAGGTGCCTGATTATACTTCTTTTGTTAATTATGATCCAAACGCCCTTACTTTGTGGGGGACAGAATTTAAATTAGCTAAAGATGATTTTTACCCTATTAAAACTTATGTTGATTATGACATGGAAAGTAAAGGAATTAAAGAAGAAGAAAAAATTGATCCCATCACCCCTATTATTGAATATTTAGGGTCTGCTGGAAAAGGTCAGCAGATTTGGTTACAAATTCTTGTAAAAGCTCACAAAAAAGAAAGAAAAAAAGCTTTGGCTTGGAAAGAGAAATGGGAGAAGAAAGAGTGGAATACTTTTGAAGATTGGGGAGATCAATCTAAAGAGGCTGTTAAAGATTTAATTACAGAAGCTACTAAACCTGCAGAAGAAGGGACAGCTCCTAGAATGATGACTAAAGGAGAGTCTGGTGTAATTGCTGCAATTGAAAGATCGGTTTCAAAATTAAGTTTTGATTGCAATATTAGAGGTATTTATTTAGCTGAAAAAGAATCATTTAATCCTATTAATATTGTAGCTATGATAGGAACTTTTAAACAATTTAATTCAAATAATTTGAATGGATTTAAATTAACTCAAGCGACAGGTTTTGATTTTCCGTGGCAAGATTATAAAGGGATAAGGGTAAATAGATTAAAACAAAAAGTATTTAATGAATATAGAAGAAGGTCATTTTCGCTTTTTTATCAGCCTTTTGTATTAAACACAGAAGAATTAGCCACTATTTATCATTTCCCTGGAGGAGTTGTTCAAACTCCAACATTATCAAAATTAATGTCTAAAAAGGCTGAAGCGCCATTTAATTTACCAACTTAATTTTCTAAAGAAAATTAAGTCAAGTTAAAGAGTTTGTAAACAAATCTTTCTAGAATAAAAACTTTTGACTTTTGACATTATAGACTTTAGACTAATAAATATTATGTTAACACCCCCAAATTATAACCCTAGAAATATTAAGGTTTCAGTTAAAAATTGTTTTACAAAGATTCGTTTAAAAAATAAGTCTTTATTTAGCCATTCAATATTGTTAAATTTTAAGTTTTTTAAGATCAGTAGTTATTTAATTATAGGGTTTTTGATTGCTAGCGCTTTGTTTTATCACTTTTTAATGGCTCCCCCCAAAGATTTTCCTAAAGGGACTATTATTTCTGTTGAATTAGGAGAAACTTTGTCTGAGATTTCTACTGAATTAGAAGAAACGCATGTAATTAAGTCATCAGAAATATTTGAGTTATTTGCTAATTTACTGATGAGCGGAAAAAGAATAATGGCAGGAGATTATTTTTTTGAGAAAGATTCTTCTGTAATTAGGGTTGTTTGGAGAATGATAAGGGGGTCGTATGGAATTATTCCGACTAGAGTAGTTATGGTAGAGGGTTTTACTATTTTTGATATTGCAGAGACCTTGAGTTCTAAATTTGAAAATTTTGATAAAGATAAGTTTATAAAATTAGCTGAAGACGAAGAGGGTTATTTATTTCCTGATACTTATTATTTTCTACCAAATGTAACCCCTAAGGCTGTAATTAAAACTATGAAAGAAAATTTTGACAAAAGGCTTGAGGAGATTGCTCTTGAGATAGAAGAGTCAGAAAAAACCTTAGAAGAGATTGTAATCATGGCTTCTATTTTAGAGAAAGAAGCAAGAACTCTTAAGTCTAAGCAAAAAATAGCAGGTATTTTATGGAAAAGAATAGACATTAACATGCCGTTGCAGGTGGATGCTGTATTTCCTTATATCATAGGTAAAAATACGTACCAGCTTACGTTAGAGGATTTAAAAGTTGATTCTCCTTATAATACTTATGCTAATAAAGGATTACCAATAGGGCCAATTGCTAATCCGAGTATTTATTCTTTATTAGCAGCCGCGACTCCTGTTGAATCTAATTACTTATTTTATTTATCAGATAGAGCTGGAAACATGTATTATGCTGAAGATTTTGAGGGGCATAAGGAAAATAAAAGACTTTATATGAATTAAAGAAATTTGATTAAATAAAAAGAGCGACGGGCTTTAGTCCGTCGCTTTTTTTATTATTTTAGCTTTTTATTTTACTTTCAGACTAGATTTTCTTTCTTTATCTACTTTAGGTAAATTTAAAATTAAAAGTCCGTTTTTTTCAATAGCAACTGAATTGTCAATATCTATTTCTGTTGGTAGTTTTATTGTTCTAGAAAAAGATCCCCAATAAAGTTCTTTTTCATAATAAGCATCTTGACTGATTTCTCTTTCTTCATTACGAGAGCCTCTTATAGTTATAGCGTCTCTAGTTATTGAAATATCTAAGTCATCAGGATCTACTCCTGCCACCATAGTTTTAAGAACAATTTTATCTCCCTCATCAAAAACATCCACAGATAATTCACCATCCTTAGCTTCTTCTTCAACAATATCAGAAAGGTTTTCATTAGAATTATTAAACTCTAAAATATCCTCAGTTTCTTCCTCGTTATTATTTGAAGCGGTTAATTTATCAAAAAAAGATTTCATTATTTTTATTTTTAAATTTAATTAATAATTTAATTATTAGTTTATACGAATCTTTTTCGCATATGTTTAATTTTTTCTAGTAAAAGAATCATTATTATTATAGCTACCCATATTGCTAAAAATATTATAAAAATTTTACTTTCACTATTAATTATAAAAAAATTAAAGAAAGTGTGCAATGTAACTGATAGGATAAACCCTATTAATAAAAAAACTTTTTTAGAAAAACTTTTTTTATAAAAAGAAAAAGCAATAAATAGTCCAATTACCCCAGAACATAAAGTGTGTAATAAGGTTGCTCCTATAAAACGCATATTTCCCACTAAAACAATTCTGCTAATTTCAGCCCCGTTTGATTTCATGGCACTTAACAAGAAAAGAGAGTTTTCCAGAGCAGCGAATCCTAAAGCTACAGTGATTAAATAAATAACAGCATCTATGGGTTCATCCATATATTTTTTATTTAAAGCACTAAAATAAGCTCCAAGATATTTAAATAATTCTTCTGAAAACGATAGAGCTACTATAAGTATAATTCCTGTTCCTGTAATAATTTCACTTAGAAATTCTTCTACTGGTAAAACTAATAGAGCTGAAAGTATTCCAAAAACAAAAGAGTAAGCTATGTATCTTTTTGGCTCAGGATTTAATTTATCAGCTTTAAGCCAAAACCAAAGCCAAAATATTGTTGGTAAAACCCCTCCTAGAAACGCATAAAGTATTAACTCGTTTGTCATAATTATTTAGCTTATGGCTGGTTAGCCTGTTAGCTTTTTAAGAATAGGGTGGGCTTCGGCTCAACCCAATCCTAATTAGTTAATTCCTAACTTTCTAAACAGGCCACTCCTCAATTAATAATAATTTTTTATTTTTAATAGGCATAGATTTCCATATTTCTTCTGTGATAAATGGCATAAATGGGTGCAGTGTTTTTAAGCAAATTTGTAGTATATATAATAATATTAATTGAGTTTCTGAGTTATCTAGTTTTTCTTTAGACTCTTCTATTATTTTATCAGCAAATTCATGCCAAATATAGTGGTATATCTTTTCACTCGCAATATGAAATTGGAAATTATCTAAATCTTTTGTAATATCTGTAATTGTTTTTTCAAGATTAATCAATTCCGAATTAGAATTAATTAATTTTTTTATATCTTCAGATTCTAAATCTACCTCATTTAAATCTTTTGTATTATCTAAAACAAAACGACTTATATTCCATAATTTATTAGCAAACTTTTTATAAGCTTTGATTTTATCTTCAGATAAATTCATATCAGTTCCTGGAGTATTTCCAACCAATAAAGACATTCTTAGTGCATCAGTTCCATACTTGTCACTTAATTCTAATGGATTAACTACATTACCTACGCTTTTACTCATTTTTTTACCTTTTGCATCTCTAACCAGACCATGTAAGTAAATAGTTTTAAAAGGAACCTCTCCTGTACAGTAAATCCCAAGCATAATCATTCGTGCTACCCAGAAAAATAAAATATCATGTCCTGTTTCCATTACATCGGTAGGGTAGAATCCTTTGAAATCTTTTCCTTCTGGAAAATTTAAAGTAGCAAAAGGCCATTGTCCAGAAGAAAACCAAGTGTCAAAAGTATCTTTATCTTTTTCTATTTTTCCTCCACATTTAGAACATTTAGAAATAGAGTCATCCAAATCAACCATACCTTCTCCGCAATCTAAACATATTTTAGCTGGGATAGGAATTCCCCAAATAATTTGTCGTGAAATATTCCAATCATGAATATTCTCCATCCAATGTCTAAAAATTCTCTCATGTCTTTCTGTTACAAATTTTATATCACCTTTTTCAACAGCTTCTAATGCTTTTTGAGTTAAGGGTTCTGTTTTAATAAACCACTGAGCTTTAATTTGAGGCTCAATTGGTCTGTTGCATTTATAGCAAACTTTAACATTATGTTTAAAACTTTCTTCTGTTTTAACTAACAAGCCTTTCTCATCTAATTTTTTAACAATTTCTTCGCGAGCAACAGAAATATTTTTTCCTTCAAATTCTGGTCCGGCAATGGGTAATAATTTTCCATAAAAGTCTATAATTTGTTCGTAGTCTAAGTTGTGTCTTTGGGCAATTTCAAAATCAGCAGTATCATGCCAAGGGGTAATTGTCATTGCTCCTGTACCAAATTTCATATCAATAGCCTCATCTTTAATAATAGTAGCTGTAATAGGTCCATTTATCCATTCTAAGTCAATTTTTTGTCCATGACTATATTCTTTATATCTTTCGTCGTCGGGGTGCATTACAACATATTTATCACCAAATTTTGTTTCAGGTCTAGTTGTTCCAATTTGAAAAGGTCCATATTGAAAAGTATAAAATTTATCTTCTTTATCTACTCCATCAGTTTCTAATTCAGACAAAGATGTTTGATGTTTGGAACACCAATTAACTAATTTCTCTCCTCTATAAAGTAAGTTATCATCAGAAAGTTTTTTAAAAGTTTCATAGACGGTTTCTATTATTTTGGGTTCTAAGGTAAATCTTTCTCGTGACCAATCACAAGATGCCCCAAGTGAACGAACTTGGTTTTCCATAAAACTTTTATTATCTAAAGTAAATTGCATTATTTCATCATACAATTCTTTGGGATCCATTTTAAAACGAGATCTTCCTTCTTTCTCTAACTTTTTTTCATAAACCACTTGTGTTTCAAAACCAGCGTGATCGGCTCCAGGAACCCATAAAGTTTTAAAGCCCTGCATTCGTTTATAACGAATCATTAAGTCTTCAAGAGTTACAAAAAGAGCATGCCCTGCATGAAGAGATCCATTTGCGTTTGGAGGAGGCATTATGATTGTAAATGGTTTTTGGTGACGCTCAGGAAGCTTGTCAGGATTAAAGAAACCACTTTCTTCCCAGAGCTTATAATTTATTTTTTCAGTTTTTTGAGGGTCGTATGGGTTAAGAAATTTTTCATTCATTTTATTATAGTAACATAAAAGAATTTACACGAAAACACTTTACAAAATTGTTGTTTTATTGTTTTAACCTTTACTTTTTTTAAATTGTAGGTAATATAGGATATAGAGAAAGTTCTTAGATATTTTTATATAAGGGGGGTAAATTATCATGAATTTAAATGAGGCGAAGGCGTTAATAATGCCTTATCTAAAACATTCTGGGTTGGATGCTTTATTAAATGAAAATGAAGAATTTAAACAGCTTCATGGAAAGATCAGGGAAAAAATGAAAGGAATGAGTTTTCATCCAGAAGGAGAACCTTTACCTGAATTAGATAAAGAAGCCGAAGGTCTTTTTCAAAGATATGCTGAAATTTGTGGAGATGTGTTTGGTTTCTAGATAATTTGTGAGGAGGGGATCATGAATGTAAGCGAGGTAGAAGAACTTGTTATAGGAAAACATCCCGGGTTTGAAAAATTAAGAGAGGCAGATGAAGATTTCAATTTACTTGTTTGGAGTCTTGCTGAAAAAATAGCAGAGATTTTAAAGGAGACAGAAGGAACGATTGTGATTGAATTAGATGCTGAAACAACAGAAATGGCTGAAAGGTATTACAACATCTATGACAACCATCTAAAGTTTTAAATTCCCATTAGCTTGAAGGTTTACAAGGTCGGTTGCAGTTTGCAGCTGACCTTTTTTCTTTTGCCCGATCAAAGGTTTAGGGTTTTGTTCCATATATTTAAAATATCCAGCAATTCCTATCATAATCGCATTATCTGTAGAAAATTCTCTTTCTGGTATCAGAATCTCTAAATCAGTACCCCGGCTACTAAGTGATTCAAATGATTGTCGTATGTGGTTATTAGCTATCACTCCTCCGCCCAAGATTAAGGTTTTAGCTTGATATTTTGCAATCGCTTTCTCACTTTTCTTTAATAAAATTTCAGTTACAGCATTTTCAAATTCCAAAGCAATTTCTTCTTTAATTTCTTCAGGTAATTCATTCCTGGAATTTCCTGCCTTGCCGGCAAGCAGGTCTTTTTTCAGATTTTTAATTAAATATAATACTGCTGTTTTTAAGCCAGAAAAAGAAAAATCAAAATTATCAGTATTTAGCATTGGTCTTGGTAATTTGATATTAGTGCTTGGAACACTGTCAATTTGTTTTTCTCTTTGGATTTGGGCAAGTTTTGATATTTCTGGCCCACCAGGATAGGGAAGGTCCATCATTCTGGCAACCTTATCAAAAGCTTCTCCAATAGCATCATCCCTTGTTTGTCCAATTTTTTTGTATTCTCTAAATTTCTCCATTAAAATTAATTCAGTATGTCCTCCAGAAATAAGTAGTCCAATAGCAGGGAATTCAATTTCCTTTGACTTTTGACTTTGGGTTTTTGACTCTGAGCCAATGAATGAAGAAAGAAGATGACCTTCCATATGATTAACAGGGATAAGGGGTTTTTTCCAAACTAGGCTTAGAGCTTTGGCAAAATTAATTCCTACCCAAAGAGCAGGTTCTAGTCCAGGGCCTTGGGTAATAGCAATAGCATCAATTTCAGGAATTTTAATAGTAGGAATATATTCTAAAAATAATTTTAATAAATCAGATTCTCGCTCTAAAATTTCTTCTACTTGGGTGTTGGACTCCCAAGGATTTTTAGTTTTAGTAATTTGGTTGTTAAGTTTTGCCTCTTCTAGTGTTTTACGAAGAATAGGAATTAAGTTTTTCGCATGTTCTCTTTTAGCCAAAGCAGGGAAGACTCCTCCATATTCTTTATGAATATCAATTTGAGAAATTAAAGTATTAGCTAAAATTTTAAATTTTACTGGATTTTCAGCATCGCCAAAAACTCCCTTAGCTTCTAAAATACTAATAGCAGTTTCGTCACAACTTGTTTCAATGGATAATATTTTCATAGATTATGGTATAATTATTTTATATATAAAAATATATTTATAAAATAATTTAAAAAGTATTTAAACATACTTCAATAAGATATAATAACATGAAACAAGTAAATAGTTTTTTTAAATCTGAGTTTAGTATAATAGCCTTAATATTATATACAATAATTTTATTATACCCTTCTTTAATTACGAGATTTAGAGTTTTTACTGGAGGGGATTTAATGATTCTAATTTTTATTTCAGTAATTACAATAATATTTACATGTTATGGGTTTTTTAAGATTTCTAAAAAAAATCAAAATATATTAACCACGAAACAAATCATAGGAATAATTTTTTTGCTGTTAGTTTTTACAATAATATGGATAATATTAGCTCATGTTATACTAATGCTTGTAAACCCGTTATAAACTAAAATGAGTTTTAAAAAACCAATTTATTCTCTCAGCTTCTAAAATACTGATAGCAGTTTCGTCACAACTTGTTTCAATGGATAATATTTTCATAAGTTATTTAATTAAATCAAGATTTTTATTTATCATAATTGGGTTGAATCCAATGATTTCATCACACAATATTCCTTCTGGAATGTTGTTATAAATAAATATTTTTTAATTTGTGACCCTATCGGGAATCGGTCACGAGTTACTTATTATTTTCATTCGCTTCGCTCTGAAAATAATAAGTACTCTCGACCCCGTCTCAGAAAATCTCGGATTTTCTTCCGACTTTCGATTATCTCCACAGGAGATTCACTAGAATTTAAAAAGAGATAGTAAAAAACTATCTCTTTTTAAATTTGTGACCCTACCGGGAATCGAACCCGGATTGCCAGCTTGAAAAGCTGATGTCCTAACCATTAGACGATAGGGCCATTTAATTATAAACAATAAGCTATAATTGAAAATTATTATACCAATTTTTGTCAAAAAAGCAAAAAGATGTTAGATTTATTTACATAAATATATTGGAGGTGTGGCTGAGTGGTTGAAAGCGCCGCTTTCGAAAAGCGGTATGCAGGAAACTGTATCAGGGGTTCGAATCCTCTCACTTCCGCAACAGTTTTTTAAAATAGCGATTAAGCTATTTTAAAAAAGTGTCTTGTTGGTAGGGAAGGGTTCGAAAGGCGGAGCCAGAGGAAACAAGCGATAGCGAGTTTTCTAACTGGTGAGCCCGGACAGGAACCACTTAGTAAAATATGAGTGAACTTGTGAACGAAATATTTTGCTTAGTGAGTTGAAGTCGAATCCTCTCACTTCCGCATTAATAATTTAAGATAAAGATTATAAAAACAAACAACTATGATTTTAATTATAGTTGTTTGTTTTACTTAGTTTTATTTCAATTTTGATCTTCTTAGAAATGATGGAATTGCATCCCAAGTATCATCATCATCGTCATCTTGTGGAATTTCTAAAATTTTTGGTTTCGGATTAGGTTTAGGCACTTCTTTTTTCTTTTTTTCAGGTTCTTTAATTACTTCCTTTTCTTTCTCTTTTTCCTTTTTCTCTTCTTTTTTTGCTCCGCTACTAAAAATACTCACTTTTTCCTCCACAGGTTCTTCTTTTTTAGGTGTTCTTTGGAATAATCCTCCTCCGTTTCCATTAGTATCTTTAAACCCAGTAGCAATTACAGTAATTTTAATTTCATTTTTCTTCAGTTTTTCTGTTTTAGATGTTCCAAAAATTACTTTAGCGTCTGGAGAAATTGATTCAGTTACAATTCTAGCAGCTTCTTGAATTTCATTTATAGTTAAATCATCACCTCCTGAAACAGAAAGTAACACCCCTTTTGCTCCTGCAATTGAAATATCTAATAATGGTGAGTTTATTGCTTGTAAAGCAGCTTCTTCCGCTCTGTTTTCTCCACTAGCTTTTCCTATTCCCATAAGAGCTGATCCAGCATCTCCCATAATTGTTAGGATATCAGCAAAGTCTACATTAATTTTTCCTGGAACAGTAATTAAATCTGAAATTCCTTCAACTGCTTCTTTTAGAATTTTATCACTCATTTCAAAAGCATTATCCATTGTAGTTCCTTTAGGGGATACACTTAAAATTCTGTCGTTAGGAATGATAATTAAGGCATCCACAGAGTCTTTTAGTCTAGCAAGTCCTTCTTCAGCAATAGCACTTCTTTGAGCTCCTTCAAACATAAAGGGCTTAGTTACTACTGCTACGGTTAATATTCCTAGGTCTTTTGCTGCTTTAGCGATAATTGGAGCCCCTCCAGTTCCTGTTCCTCCACCAAAACCAGCGGTAATAAATACCATATTTGCTCCTTTTAGAACATCTTGGATTTCTTCAGCAGTTTCCTCTGCAGCTCTTCTTCCTATTTCAGGATTCATTCCAGCCCCTAAACCATTAGTAAGGTTTTTTCCTATATGAATTTTCTTTTTAGCCAATGAATGGTGTAAATCTTGTGCGTCTGTGTTGATTGCTATAAATTCAACTCCTTGCACTTTTGATTTGATCATATAGTTGGTAGCATTCTTTCCAGCTCCTCCTACCCCTATGATTTTTATTCTAGCGAATGATTCTATCTCAGTGTTTATTTTTGGCATATTAGTTATTTTTAGGCAAAAATTATCAATATTTTGACTATAAGATTAATTCTGTTTTTATTAAATCTATTTACTTTGTATTATATATTAAAAGAAAATGCAATGCTACTTTAAATTATGAAACAAATTGCTTTATTTATAAACCCTTTAAAGGCTTATACAAAAAATTGAGTTATCCATTTTTTTGTTTGGTTAAAAAAGGTTTTTATAAAACTTTTTGTTTCAACATCTTGACCAGCGGTTAGCCCCATTAAACATAAGCCATAAGAAACTGCCCATGTTGAATCTTGAACAATATTATTTGAATCATTTACAAAATTAATATTAGCTATTCGAGAAGGAATATTAAGAGAGTTTTCTGCTAAATCTCTTATTGTTGTAATTCCAGAACCTCCTCCTGAAATAATAATTCCGGCAGGCAATAAGGCGTTACGATTAATTTTTGTAAGATGAGCTTCAATTAATTTAAAAATAACATTAAGTTGGGTTTCAACAATTTCTTCTAATTTTTTGCGTGGGTAAATTGTAGAAGTTATAATTCCGTGTTTTATTTGTTCAGCTTCATTTAAAGGAATTTTTAGTTCCAAAGCTATATTATTTGTTATGTCTGTAGAACCAATAGGGAAGACTTCTAATGAGATAGGTATATTATTTTCAAAAACTATGATTGAAACTGTTTCAGCTCCTAAGTTTGCTAAAACACAACCAGCAATTTTTTGTGTTTTAGTTAGGGTTACAAAAGAACCTGCGATTGGAGATGCGTGAATATCTTCTATTTCAATATCAATTTCCTCAATAGCTTGAATTAAATCGTATAGGTGTTGTTTTAAGCAAGTTACATAAAGTATTTGCGATTCTAATTTATTACCTTTCATCCCAATAGGGTTTCCAAGTACTTTTTTGTTATCTATTTTGTACTCTATTGGAATAGTACTGATTACTTTTTTATTTAAAAGGAGAGGGTTTTTTTCGTTTTCAGTTAAAATATTATTTAAATCTATTTGAGTGATTTCATTATCAACTCTAGTGATTACGGTTTTATTTTTAATATGTATTCCTTCTAGACTTATTCCTCCTATAGAAATAAAAGCTTTTTTAACTTTTATTTTAGCTTGTTTTTCAGCTTGGCTTATTGCTTGAAGAACACTTCTTGTAACTTCGTTTTTATTTATAATATATCCATGTCTTAAACCTTTGGATTTAAATAACCCCTTACCTATTATTTTAGGAATCTTTTTTCCATCGGGCTGCTTTACTAATTCAGTAATAATTACCTTTATTTGGTAAGTTCCCACATCTATTCCAACTGATATTTTTTTTAACACAATTAATTAAAAGGTAGAGAATAGAAGATAAAAAGTTGTAGAAAATTTGTGGCTAAAACACTCCAAAGAATGTTTGTCTAATCAAAACGAGGTTTTGATTCAGGAAGCAAATTTTCTCTAACAGTCAAATCACCTAGTCTGCTGGTTACTAAAGATTAAAAAACTTTCTTATTTTTTCTTCTTCACTCTCCATTTTACTACTATGTTGGTAACCTTTCAAATGCAATAAACCGTGGATAAGTAGGAGCCCTACAAAATCAGTATAATTTTTATTAAATTTGTAAGCTTGTTTTTTTGCTAGATTTAAATTAATAAAAACTTCTCCTGCTGTTTCAGTAAGATTAAAAGATAATATGTTCGTAGCTTTATTTATTTTACGATATTGATTGTTTAGTTTTTTTGATAATTTATCACCAATAAAAACTAAACTTAATTCATATTTTTTACCTAATATCTTTTCTTTAATTTTTTGAAAAGGAAGATTAGGGTTATTGTTTCTAGTTGTATTTTTAATATCAAACATATTCAATAGTATAAAGTCAAAAGTCTTTAAAGTCCATAAAGTTATATATAAAAAGACAACAGGTTTCATCTATTGTTTTTCGTGATGCTAGAAATTAAAAAAAGGGTTCGGCTTTAGCCGAACCCTTTTAGTTTTTATCTCAATCTGTTCTCTGGTAGTTTACCTAACTTAATCATTCTTTTTATTTCTTCTCTTTTTGCAATTCCTTGAAGAGCTTCTTTCTTTTTAATAAATTTAGATACTTTTCTATTATTATAACGAATAGAGCGAACTCTCGGAAGAATTCCTGAGTTACGAACTTTTTTAGTAAAACGACGAATCATATTCATGTCATTTTCATTACTATTCTTTTTAGTGATTTCTATATTTATCATAGTTTATATAAATTATCATTTTTTAAGACGAAATGCAAGAAAATCCTAGGGGATTTTTACATAACAGTATCGTTTTTTTTTCTTAAGAAAAAACGATACTGGCCAAAAGATTTTACTTTAATTGTTTTAGATAATTCAAAACCATTTTTAATTTAACGGTTTTTTGAGTAGCTTGTTTTAAATCTTTTATTATAAGTGTGTCTTCCTCTGCTTCTTTTTGGCCTAAAATTAAAATATAACGAACATCTAACTCTCGGGCTTTAGTTATTTGTTCTTCAAATTTATTAATATGTAAGTCTCTATTAATTCTTAAATTAGCCTTTCTAAGCATTTCAATAACAGGTAAGCTTTTTTGCTTAGCGCTTGGTCCAAATTGAATAAAATAAAATTCAGCTTTTTCAGGTAATGGTTTTTCTAGAATAGGACTTTTTTTTACTGGAAATTCTAAGGATACTCCAACCGCTGATAAACCTCTTTTACGAAGAATATTTTCAGCTAATTTATCATATCTTCCTCCTCTTCCTAAAATAATCTCTTTTTCTGGAGAAGTCGCTTTGTGTTTTATTTCAAAAATTATATCTGACAAATGATCGTCTGAGCTTATTAATAAATCATCAATATTATAAACAATATTCATTGATTCTAGATATTCTAAAGTATTTTTTAAATGTCGTTGGCTTTCATTAGATAAAAAATAGATAGGGCGAGGGGCTTCTTTTCTTAATTCACGACATTCTTTGTGGTTACATAAAAATAAATTAAATACATCTTTTTTATTAAAATTTCTACATTTTGGATGCAGTTCATCAACTCTAGATTTATAAAAATCAAATAAACTTTTTCTAAAACTAGATAGAGAATTTTTATCCCCCAAACTATTTATATTTACAAAAGGATTTTTATAACCTTCTTCTCTAAGTGAGGTGATGGCTGTATGAATAATTGTTGCTTCGGCAATACTATCGGCAACACCTATAATGTCAAAATTAAAATTTCTAAAAGAGTTAACAGGTTTTCTTTTTTTATTATAAATCATTGAAATATTATTACCTTTTTTAGGGTAATCATTTTTATGTTTTTCTAAAATAGTTCTTTTTTGGTCTGGATGAAGAAAAACACTTCCAAGTTTACAGGAAGAAGGGACCTCTGTTTTTTTAAAACCATAATATTTTGCAATTTCGTCTGTTCGTTCTACCTTGTTTATTGTTTTAGACATTTTATTATAGAATTAAGATTTAGTAATTAAGATTGTTTTAAAAGTCTTCAGGATATTCAGGAAATAACTCAATTTCGTTAAAGGGGAATAATCTAAGGAAAGATCTTCCGATGATGAGGTCTTCTTGGAGGACTCCCCATGATCTAGAATCTGAACTAGCTGGTCGGTTATCTCCCATTACAAAATACTCACCTTCGCTTAAGGTTATTTTCATATTATTATCAGAAAAGTTTTTGACATAAGATTCACTTAACTTAAAACCGTCAGGATTGTTTATATTTTTAATTGTAACAGTCTTATTTTCAAGAATTACTACTTCGTTAGGTAGTCCGATTATCCTTTTGATAAAGAATTTTTTAGGATCTTTAGGGTAACGAAAAACAATAACCTCTCCTCTTTGAGGTTCTTCAAAGTTATATGAAAGTTGGTCTACAATTAGATAGTGTCCTGTTTCAAAATTAGGACTCATGGAAGCTCCACTAACTAAAAAGGGTTGAGCGATGAATATCCTGAAAGGAAGCACTATTAAAATGGCGATTAAGGAGAATTTAAGAGTTTCTATAATAAAATTTTCTTTATTTTCACTCATCTTGGGAATATTTTACTCTCATCAAAACCTAAAGTCAAAAAAATGACCTATTCCACATAGTTTCTAAAAAATAAGCAAGGAAATT
The DNA here is from genome assembly GCA_023135835.1 of Minisyncoccota bacterium. Taxonomy (GTDB): domain Bacteria; phylum Patescibacteriota; class Minisyncoccia; order Phycocordibacterales; family UBA12079; genus JAHITU01. The sequence continues at coordinate 6,934 of JAGLSI010000005.1, read as the reverse complement.
TAAATTGTTATACAACTTGACATGTTTGATATTATTTGATATTATACTGAGCAGATAAGTTAATGTTTTTTGAAATTAAATCTTAGAATCATTCTGAAAAAGGAGAAGAAAGATGGGACAGTTAAAGATTTTGGTATTTGACGACAGTGAAAGTCACCGCAAGTCAGCGGAGCTAACCCTTGAGGGTCATGATGTAACTATCGTCGGAACTTACGACGAGGCTCAGAAAGCTCTTATTGCTCAAACTGATTATGATGAGTCCGATAGGCTTTTTGATGAGAGATACAAAGATCTACCTCTTTGTGACCTCAACGAAGAAGAAAGAGAAGTTCGATTTGTGTTTCAATGTGATTGTCACAAGAAAGCGACAACCCATCCGGACTTTGACATTGTCATGACTGATTTGATGGTCCTTGCTTCTCGTCAGGCGCAAGATCCGGAGGGTGAACATTATGTAGGGCAAGAAATGCCTATTGGAACAACGATTGCTTTGTTGTCTCTTTGTGCCGGTATCAAAAAGGTGGCGGTGGTGACAGACCAAAACCACCATGACCATCCTGCTTCGGCAGCCTTTGATTGTTTTTCGGGAAAAGGAAAGCTTGAGGGCGTTGAGATCATCTGTACAAACCATGTGGGAATGATTTCGATTGATGAGAAAACAGGACGGCTCGTTTCCCAAGATTTTTTGGATTCACCTCTGGGTGAGGAGAAGTATCCTTATTTTGAAGGGAACTGGGGCCCTCGGAAAGATATTCGGAGAGGAGGAAAAAATTGGGGAGAAATACTCGCTCGATTTTCGTTTCCTGATTAAAATATTTAGAAGGCTTGATATCCTACAAAAGTTATCAACCGCTGTGTTTTTGGATAAACACAGCGGTTTTTTCTTACTAAAATAATAGCGCTTCGAGCGCTATTATTTTTACTTTCAACTTTTAGTTTTTTACTTTATACTATTGTGTATGTATTTAATTGTAGGTTTGGGAAATCCAGGAGAAGAATATGAAAAAACTCGTCATAATATAGGGCGGATTATTTTAGATTATTATGCAAAGAAAAATAAGTTTGAAGAATGGTTAATTGATGGAAAGTTAAAAGCTATTACTTCTGATGGATTTGTTGGAAAGAATAAAGTGAAATTAATTGAGCCAGAAACTTTTATGAATAAATCAGGCTTGAGTATAAAGTCCTTGATTACTAGTAAGAAAAAAGCAGAGACTTTAGTTGTGGTTTATGATGACTTGGATTTAGCTTTAGGTGATTTTAAAATTTCTTGGAATAAAGGAACAGGGGGGCATAAAGGATTAGAATCAATTGTTAAAACAATTAAAACCAAAGAATTTATAAGATTACGGGTGGGGATTACTCCAATCACTCCAACGGGTAAGTTAAAAAAAGTAAAAGGTGAAAATAAAGTTTTAGATTTTCTTATGAAAGATTTTACTAAAAAAGATTTAGAAATTTTAAAAAAAGCTCAACCTAAAATTACCAAGGCTTTAGACTCTATTATTATAGAAGGACGGGTGAAGGCGATGAATGAATATAATTGAATCGAAAGTCCATAAAGTTCATAAAGTCAAAAGTAAGACGGGCGAGGCAAAGCCTCGCCCGTCTATACAAAAACTAAACAGCTACGATTTAAAAATCGTAGCTGTTTAGTTTTTCTGTATCAAGTTTGTGTTATGTTTGTATTTTAGTTGTTTTCTATGATACAAATGACAAAATCATTTTTTGAGATTCAGGTTCAAAAATACTAATTTTGAAATTGTAACTTTTGCCTAATTCAAGAGCTTCTCTTAATTTAGTTTCATTTTCAAATTCTGACATATGTACTAAACCAGCTACTCCCTCTTCAATACTGGCTAAAGCTCCATGTTTATTGAATTTAATAATAACTCCACTAACATCATCTCCTTTTTTGTATGTACTTTTTGCTTTTTCCCAAGGGTTTTGAGTAAGAGCTTTGATTGAAAGTGAAATCTTTCCTTTTTCAATTTCAATAATTTTAACTTTTATTTTGTCATTAGGTTTGAACATTGTTTTAGGATCTTCAACTAGTGACCAAGAGATTTCAGAGATATGTACAAGCCCTTCTAAATCATCTTCTATTTTTACAAAGATTCCAAAATCAACAGCACTCGTTACTTCTCCCTCTAATACATCACCCACAGCATATTTTTCAACAGCTTCTGTTTTTTGAGCCTGAGTAATATTCTTCTCTGAGAATATTAGTTTTCCTTCTTTAGGAATTGCACCAATAATTGCTACTGGAAGATTTTGCCCAACTAATTTTTTTAGTTCTTCTAAAATTCTATCTTTATTTCCATCTGTTACTTGAGGATAATGTTCAGATTTAAGTTGTGAAGCAGGAAGAAATCCTTGAATTCCTTGCCACTCTATTATTAAACCACCTTTGTTTGCCTCTTTTACAGGTAATTCTAAAATTGTTTTAGAATTCATCATTTCTTCTGCTTCTCCCCAAACGATAGCTTGACGAGCTTCTTTCAAAGATAATTCTATGTAACCGTTTTCTCCTTCAAGATCAATGATTTTAGCGATAATTTTATCTCCAACATTGATATTTTTTAGAACATCTTTTACTGTTATATATTCTTTACCAAAAATTACCCCTGTTCCAAATGGGGGTAGATTAATAAAAACAGCATTTTTTTCTAAAGAGATAACAGATCCTTCAATCATTGAACCAGTTTTTGGAAGGACTTGTGTTTTCTCTAAGAAACTAGACATTAAAGATTCATCTAATAAATCTTTATTTTCTTCTTCTATAGTATTTAACATAATTTAAAGTATATAATGAAATATTTTTTACAAATCCACAATCTGCCGAATTTCTTTATAAAAAGATTAATTTTCAATATATGATTAATAATATAGTTATTTTTTAAAATAACTTTCATTAGTATAGCGGAAAATCATTAAAACACAAGAACATTAAAACATAAAAACAAACGGATTTTGGCGAAGCCAAAATCCGTCTCTGCGAGAAAAGTTATTTTTTAATTAATTCAACGAGTTGAGTTAATTAAAAAAATAACTTTTTGTGGCAGTCCATAATTTTTATGTTAAAATAAACTTATGATTAATAAAAAAATACAAATAATTCCAGCTATTTTAGCTAAAAGCTTTGAAGATTTAGAAGTAAAATTAAATTTACTGAAAGAGGCTTATCAAATTTTAGGTATGGAAGAGAAGTTGATGGTGCAAATTGATATTTGTGATGATGAATTATTTGAAAATATTAATTTTTCTATAATCCAGAGATATTTAGATATTTTTGATTTTGAATTAGATTTAATGAATATAAATATAGACCTTAATCTTATAGACGGGCAAAGTAAAATAACTGAACGGTTTAGTGAGTTGGGTAATTCAGGTTTTGAAAGAATCGTTTTTCATTATGAAGATTGGGGTGAAAAACTTTCAAATTTTGAATTTGAAAATTTTTCACCTGATATTGGTTTAGCTTTAATTCCAAATACTTCAACTAAAACAATTTATCCTTATTTAAATAAAATAAATTTTGTGCAATTTATGGGGATTGATAGAGTGGGGGTGCAAGGAAGTTCTTTTAACCCCGCAGTAATTGAAAAAATACGAGAATTTAGAAAAGAAAATCCTGAAATGATAATTTCAGTTGATGGGGGAGTTAACTTAGAAAACTCTAGGGATTTAGTTGATGCCGGAGCGGAAAGATTAGCTATTGGCTCAGCAATTTTTGGGGAAAATAACAGTTCGCAACAAATTGCAGAAAATATTGAGAAATTAAATAATTTATCTTAAAACTATTGCTTAATTTTTAAAAAAAGAGTATATTCTATTTCAGTCGTAGCTAGCAGAGAGTAATAATTCACTAGGGATGCGATTCGGTCGTTTTTTCTAAGGGCATGTTAAGGTAAAGTTTTAGTGGAGGGTTTCCTCGGAAGCTATTCAACTCGCTAGAATGGGATTCTTTAATAATTTGTGGGGTCTTAAGAGAGTACACGAGAAGACTTAGGACTATAAACAAGGGTGTTTAGAACAGGTTTTGGATTAACCTCCCCTCTCTCTGCTACTTCCTCCTATTTTTTAATAGGGGGTTTTCATTTTCCTTAAATAATTTACTTGGACATCGGATGTCCAGGGATTTAAAATGGGCTAGATACTAAACAAAGGATAAGATATAATAAGTAAATATAAATCCCGTTAGAGATTTGGCGGGAATTAAAAATTAACAATTAAATTTAAGATTATTTACTTCTTGTAAATTGTCTCTAATGGGATGGATACAGAAAAATATAAAGAAAAAGCGCAAATAATTAGAGAAGAAATATTAAAAATGTTAGCCAAGGCTGGTTCAGGACATACTGCAGGACCTTTGGGGATGGTAGATATTTTGGTTGCATTATATTTTGGAATTTTGAATCATGACCCTAAAAACCCTGATTGGAAAGACAGAGACAGAGTGATTTATTCTCATGGGCATACTTGTCCAGCATTGTATGTTGTTATGGCTGAGTTGGGATATTTCCCTAAACTAGAATTGGATACCTTAAGAAAATTCGGATCATCTTTGCAAGGGCATCCTCACAAAGAGTGGTTGAAAGGACTAGAAACAAGTTCAGGACCTCTTGGTTCTGGATTGTCTCAGGCTGTAGGAATGGCTTTGGCAGAAAAAATTGATAATAAAGAATCGGATAAAAAATTTTATTGTTTAATGTCAGATGGGGAATTACAAGAAGGGCAAGTTTGGGAGGCTTTAATGTTAGCAGGACATAAAAAAATAAATAATTTAATTGCTGTTGTGGATAGAAATGAAATTCAGATTAGTGGAAAAACTGAAGATGTGCTTTCTCTAGAACCATTACGAGATAAATTTGAAGCTTTTAATTGGGATGTAATAGAAGTAGACGGGCATGATTTTGAGCAAATTATCGGGGCTTTTGAAATTGCTAAAAAAATAACAGAAAAACCGGTTGTAATTATTGCTCACACAATCCCAGGAAAAGGTTTCAAAGAATTTGAAAATGATTATACTTGGCACGGCAAAGCCCCAAGCAAAGAACAAGTTGAAAAAATTTTAAAGAATAATAACTAATCTAATGTTATCAACATAAATATTATTATGATATTATCAATAATATCATAATAATAAAAGAGAGATAAAATTATGAAGATTGCAGAAAAACAAATTAAATTATTGGAATTATATTTTAAAGCAGTTGCTAATAAAAAAAGAATTAAAATATTAATGTTAATCAATAAAAATCCTAATCTAAGTGTTGAGGAAATTTCTGATATTTTAAAAATAAATTATCAGACAGGAGCTAGCCATACTCAGAGGTTAGAAAAAGTTGGTTTTATTTATAAAAACTATAAAGGTTCAGTAGTTGAGCATAAAATTACAGATAAAGGAAAACATTTTTTAACTTTTTCTGAAAAGGTTATAAATTAATGTTTGATGTTATTATGATATTATCAATAATATCATAATAACAAATTAGGGTTTTTAAGTAAGAGAGACTATGGAAAATAAAAATAAATTAAAAAATAAATCTACTTATCAAAGAGGAAGGAAGGTTTTTGTTGGAATGTCAGGAGGGGTGGACTCTTCTGTCACTGCTGTTTTGCTAAAAAATCAAGGTTATGATGTGACTGGTGTTTTTATTAAAGTTTGGCAACCTGATTTTATAGAGTGTCAGTGGAAAGAAGATCGTTTAGACGCAATGCGTGTTTGTGCTTTTTTAGAGATTCCATTTTTAGATTTAGATTTAGAAAAAGAATATAAGCAAGGGGTGTTTGATTATATGATTGATGAGTATAAAAAAGGTAGAACTCCTAATCCTGATGTGATGTGTAATAAAAAGATAAAATTTGGAGCTTTTTTAGATTTTGCTTTACAAAATGGAGTTGATTATATTGCAACAGGTCATTATGTTCGTTTAAATGACTTGGTAATCAAGTTACCAAGTGCGGAGAAATCACTTGGTAATCAAGTTACCAAGTGGGAGTTATTGGCGGGGGTAGATAAAAATAAGGATCAATCATATTTTTTGTGGACTTTAACTCAGAAGCAATTGAAACATTGCTTATTTCCTATTGGAGAGTTTGAAAAACCAGAAGTAAGAAAAATAGCTAAAAAATTTAATTTAATTAATGCTCAAAAAAAAGATAGTCAAGGTTTATGTTTTGTTGGAAAAGTAGATATGAAAGAATTTTTAGAAAGATTTATCCCTCATAAAATTGGAGATGTTTTGAATAGTGTTGGAGAAAAAATAGGGGAACATGACGGAATACATTATTATACTTTAGGGCAAAGACACGGGTTTAGAATTTTAGAAAAAGGCACTGATGATAATCCTTATTATGTTGTTGCAAAAGATTTAGAAAAAAATACTTTAATAGTTTCTCATGATTTTCAGATTAAAAATGGTAGCGCTCCGAGCGCTACCATTGAAGGGGGTCAGGGTAATGATAAAAATTTACTTGAGATTGAAGATATTAATTGGATTTTAGAAAAAGAACCAGATTTAAATAAAAAATACTCAGCACGAATTAGGTATCGTCAAACCTTACAAAATTGTGTTTTAGAAAGAAAAGATGACCCTAAATCAGAGATTGGACAAGAAAAAGTTTTTGTAAATTTTGAAAAAGAACAAAAAACAGCATCTTCAGGACAATCTATTGTAATTTACGATAAAGATATTTGTTTAGGAGGTGGTGTGATTAAATAAAATATAAAAATGATTAAAACAAATTGGAGAGAATTAAAAAAAGAAAACTTAATTAATAAAGTTTTTTTATTACCAACAGATACAATTTATGGTTTTTCATCTTTGTTTGATGATAAGGTTTCTAATAAACAAATTCGGGAGTTAAAAAACATAAGAATGGACAGATTATTTATTCATTTAATTTCTGATATTTCTGATTTAGAAAA
>JAGLSI010000004.1 GCA_023135835.1 Minisyncoccota bacterium | reverse complement strand
CACACAAAAATCCGCTAGACGCGGATTTATTTTGTGCTGAGGGGCGGGCTCGAACCGCCGACCCTTCGCTCTTCAGGCGAATGCTCTACCAACTGAGCTACCTCAGCATTTCTACTTGCTGTATAATACTCTATTATATATATTTTTCAACTCTTTTTTAAACAATTATTATTTTTATTTTTTAATAAAGCCATAATACCTCCTATTATCGCCAAGAACCCTATAACTATCCCAATATTCAAAATCCCTAAAACTAAAGAAACGACAGCTCCTTTGTCTTGAGTCTTAGGATTTTTTATCCATTTAGAAGAAATAATAAGCATGATTCCCATTCCTGTAAAAATAATTGCTACAAAAATCCCAAAAAATATTCTTTCTAAACTGGGAGGCCCTCCAAAAAAAGGAGAACCATTTCGAAATATAAAAATCAATCCTATGAAAAGAAAATCGATGATTAAATGAAGAACCCCTGTTGTAAAAACTAAAGTTGACGCAATCTTTATATTATTCATATATAGTTAAATAAATTTTTAAAACTCTATTATACTTTTTCCAAAATCTAATACAGAATCTACTACATCTCCTGTATACTGAGTAGTTGTAGTTACCCCGTCAGAAACAACATTAACTCCTCCTTGAATTTGATGCAAAGTTTCTCTCGCACTATCAATATATGGTTGAAGATAATAATAAGCCCCTAGAGAAAGACTAATAATAATTACCCAATAAATTATACGAATAAATCCACCTAAAATCATACTACGACGCATTTTTTTTAGCATCTTCTGATTATCTTGAGCAATTTCTAAATTATCTCTTATTATTTTTTTATCTTCTGGATCCATTATATTAATTTTACCATAATTAAAAATTTTGTGGAATTTAGTAATCTATTAAAATGTGTCCTTGATAGGAATCGAACCTATATCTGACCCTTAGGAGGGGTCTGTTCTATCCATTGAACTACAAGGACATTACTTGAATACAGATAAAAGCATTCAAGTTTTTAATTAAAGACCTAGTAGTTGAGTAATTTTTGCTTGATCAAAACCAATTACAACTTCTTCTCCTATTTCAATAACAGGCACTCCCATTTGCCCACTTTTTTCTATTAATTCTTGTCTTTTTTCCTCATCAACAGAAACATCAAAAACTTTTACTTCAATTCCGTTTTCATCAAAAAAATCTTTTGCTATATTACAATAACCGCAAGTTGGTGTTGAATACATTACTACTTTCATATTTTTATTTACCCGATCATTTTTTAGTGATTTAGGGTGCCCGATCATTTTTTAGTGATTTAGGGTGCCCGATCATCTTTAATGACCTAGGATTATTAATTATTAATTGGTTTATTCTACCTTTTTTTATTTTAAATTACAAAATTAAAACTTATCTTTTAAAAAATTTATGAATTTACTAAAAATATTTTTATCATAGGAATCCCCCATCTCATAATTTACCGCTTCTTCTGTATTTATAATCACTGCCATCTGCTCTCCGTCCTTCACTAACCTAAACTTGTCTCTTAACTCAATTTCTATACCTTTTTCTGTTTTTAAAGATTCAATTTCAGACAAAATTGAACTTTCTGTTTCTTTTAACTCATTATAAATAAATTCTGATTCAACCCTATTTATTTTAGATCTACTTTTTTCTTGATAACTATTAAAGACACCTTTGGCTAAAAATAAAGAAATAAAAAGCAATATTAAAATAGCAGGCCAAGAATAAAACATCTGACTTATATTTTTCTGTTTTTTATTAAAGTAAGACATAATAAAAATAAAAAACTATCAACTGATAGTTTAAAAATTTAAAAAGGGATATATATCAAAACCATACTAATCGCTACTAAAACTCCAATCACAGCCCACAACACCTTAATTATTTTTTGATTTTTTTTATCAAACATAAGATAAGTATAAAGTATCTAGTATTATGTATCAAGTGTAAAAGAGCGGGAGGCAAAGCCTCCCGCCCTTTATATAAATCTAAATATTAATTTTTCTTATTAATTAATACTAATGAAATAATAGAATATATTATTATAATTAATACAGGAATTAAGAAAAAACTATTTACAGAAAACGAACCTAATAATTCAGGGTAATATAATATTTGCCAAATAAATGCTCCTCCAAAATATCCAACTATAGCAATAATTGGTATAGAAGAAAGAATATTTGCTAACCATTTTACATTCTTAATAACCAAGTATTTATTCAGAAACCCTAAAAGCCACATACCTATAATTATTCCGATGTATACCAAATAAAGAAATCCTGCTAAAACACTTAAATCAACACTTGTTGTAAAAATAAAAGTTGCTAAACAAGCAAAGATTAAAATTAATATTAATGAAGTAATAAAAAGAGGCTTAACCCAACTTGGTGATAATTTTAATTTCATAAAGATATTATAACATAAAAAAACTAATCGCCTTTCATCATCTTCAAAAACACATCTTGAGAAATATTTACTCTTCCCTGAGAAAGCATCTTCTTTTTTCCTTTTTTCTGTTTCTCTCTTAATTTCATTTTTCTAGTAATATCTCCTCCATATAAATGACCTGTAACATCTTTTTTCATAGCAGACAATCTTTTAGATGCAATAATTCTTCCATCTGCCTTAGCTTGAATCTTGGTTACAAACATTTGTTTTGGCAAAACCTTAAATAATTTTTCAACTGTTTTTTCAGCCTCTTCTTGCATTCTTTTTCTAGCCACAATCCGTGAAAAAGCAGCCACAGATTCTTCTGCTACTAAAATATCCATTCTAACCACATCAGCTAAACGATAGTCTAACATTTCATAAGCCAAAGAAGCATACCCAGAAGAAGCACTTTTCAAATCATCAAAGAAATTTCGCATTAATTCTCGTAAAGGCATTTCTGCCGAAATAGACAATCTTCCATCTCCAAAATCTTCAGAACTTCCCATAATTACTTCATGCTCATAAAACAACTGCGTAATATTCCCTAAATAATCACCAGGAACCATTATTTTTAAAGAAATCCAAGGCTCTAAAACCTTTTCTTCTTCTCCGTGTTCTGGGAAAAATACAGGAGAGTAAATCATTTTTGTTTCTCCTTTTTTATAATGAACTTCATAAGAAATACTTGGATGGGTTACAATCAATTCAATCCCAAATTCTCTACGCAATCTTTCTGTAATAATCTCTAAATGTAACATTCCTAAAAAACCACAACGGAAACCTCTTCCTAAAGCACCTGAAGACTCTTCGTCATGAGTAAAAGAAGCATCTGATAACTGCAGTTTACTCAAAGACAAACGTAAAGTATTAAAATCATCAGAATCTTCTGGATAAATTGAAGCCCACACTACGGCTTTTGGTTTTTCATAACCACTTAATGCGGGTAAAATATTTTTTGTTAAAGTAATAGTGTCCCCAACAGAAGCTACCCCTGGTTTTTTAATTCCAGTAACGATATAACCTATCTCACCTGCTTTCAAAGATTCCCTAGCTTCTTCTTCTGGAGAAAAAATCCCTACTTCTAAAGAATTGAATTTCTCTTTAGCCCCACGAAAAATTAAAGAATTATTTTTAGAAATTTCTCCGTCAAGCACCCGTACATAAACAATAATTCCCTTATGGGTAGAATATTTAAAATCAAAAACTAAAGCTCTAAAATCATTTGCACCATCAAATTCCATAATTGGTTCAGAGACTTTTTCTAAAATTCCATCTAAAAGCTCAGCCACACCTTCCCCTGTCTTTCCTGAAGTTTCATAAATATCATCAATACTACAATCTAATAAATTAGCTACTTCTTCTTTCACGTCATCAACTAAAGCTAAAGGGGAATCAACCTTAGACAAAACAGGAATAATAGGAATTCCTAATTCTTTCGCCATATTTAAAGTTGTTAATGTTTGAGCCTGCACTCCTTGAGTAGCATCTACTAATAAAATAGAACCCTCTACTGCTCGTAAAGCTCTTGAAACTTCATAAGAGAAGTCAATATGCCCAGGAGTATCAATTAAATTTAAAATATAGTCTTTATACTCCATTCTAACTGGTTGCATTTTAATAGTAATGCCTCGCTCTCGTTCAAGCTCCATAGTATCTAAAAGTTGGTCCTTCATTTTCCTCTCTTCAATAGTATTGGTTACTTCAAGCATTCTATCAGCCAAAGTAGATTTACCATGGTCAATGTGAGCAATTATTGAAAAGTTCCTGATATTCCGTAATTTCATTTAGGATAGTTTAACACATCTTCCTTCGTTAGTCTTTAAAAAAATACTGTTACTTGGTAATCAAGTTACCAAGTAAATTCCTAAAACATTCACTTTATATAAAAAACAGGAGCTTAGGGTTTCTATTAAAAACCCCAAGCTCCTTATACTCAACTCAGTTCCAACTCACAAACTCTTTTAAGGTCTGGGAGTTCGTCAACCTTAGTTCCGTTATGTTCTTCAAAACAAGAACAGCAAGTGTAAATCGGACAAACTGAACCCCAAACATTAATCAGGGTTAAATCTGTAGCTAAACAAGAACAACTCTCTATTTGACAAGTATGATTTTCAGGTACGAGAGTTTCTTTTTCGTACCAATTACTGTACTCACCATGAAATAATCGCTCAATTAAATGTTTTAAATACCAACGATTAGTAACGACAAGCTCCATTGGCTGAAAAAAACAAATCCTTGGACATTGTTTCCATATATCAGAATTAAACAAAATTTCAGGACATTGTTTCTTGTGTTTATCGTCCCATTCATTAAAACCGAAAGATCCCCCTAGATCTTTACAATGAAATAAAACTTGAGGAACTTCTGTGCTAAAAAATACAGCCACAGAATATCCATCGTTATTTACATCAAAATCTGGATTAATTACCAAACCTTGATAATTTTGGAAATTTCCGTCGGGATCAGCCATCCCTACAATTACCCCTTTTTCAATTAAAGAACCCTTAGTATCTTTAATCTCAGAAAGATTTTTCTTTTTCATAGAAGTCTCCTTTATAGCTAAGAAAAATGAAAAAAATACAGCAAATATTGCCCAGATAGGCATCACCCACTTACAAAATTCATTAGCTTCCATCTCTCTACCCCCTTTATTTTTAAAAAATTTCAAAATTACTTATCTATCTTTAATAATACACAAACCAAAACAAAAGTAAATAAAAAACACTTCTTTATATATTAATTGCTTTTATCTATTGACTTTTTTTAACTATACCTATATAATTCTGTTAATTATAAATTTCTTACCTAATTAATCAATTAGCTAGATAAATTAAAATTATTATATGAATATTATAAATCATCAAGAAGCCGTTGAAGAAGAATTAACTTTAATGCAATCATTAAAGAGATTCTATTTCACATCAAAATGGGAATCTTTATTAACAATCCCATATTTGTTTTTGTTCCTATATTTTGCAATTTTCTATATAGATAATATTTTCTTAGCAATAAGATTTATTTTTAGAACATTTACAGTAACTACAACTCTATTATCTCTATCTCATGTAATTTGGGGGGCAGTATTTGTGGTAGCTCTATCAATGCCTTTTGTTATTTCATTATCAATGATTCCTGTATTACCTAATATCTGGAAAAATATGGTTTGGAAGAAAGATCAGAAAATCTTGATAACAATTGTAGCGTTTGTGGTAGCAATATTCTTAATGTCTATAGCTAATGATTTAATTATCGCAGTTGGACAAAGAGAAATCTTAGATGTATTTCTAAAAACGGGTGGAAGTATTTTAGAAATCTAAATTATTTTCCAAAAATATAAATCTAACTTATTTATAAGTTAAAAAGGACGGCTTCGCCGTCCTTTTTTAACTTCTTTTTATTACATTCTAATATTCTTAAGAATATTAGAATGTAATAAAAAAGAAAAAACTTCAGCTGCCTATAATAGCAACTGAAGTTATAACAACAAAACCGGAATAATTTGTCCATTCTCTACATATCCAGACAACGAATAGACACTCCTCCTGTAATGCTTTTGAAACGAGTAACAACAAGGGTGTCAGAATATAAGTTACGACCCCAAACACCAATATCTGAGACAGAAGATGATCCAAAAAAAGCTTGGTCATTGAGGCAGCGAAAAGCCCCGTTACTGAAACGGAAACCAGCAAAAACCAAATTACAAATATCCTCCCTTGATCTTAAAAGAATACTCCACTCTTCATCTGTTGGCATCAACTCTCCTGCTTTTTTAGTTTCTCGCATTCTAGCAGAAGAAGCAAAAAGCTGTTCACCAACAAGTTCCTCAGAAACCCCTTCTACAAACTCCCAAACATCTCCTTCGGGATTTTGGAGACAAACGATTCCTTGATTAGCAACCAACGATGTCCACCCTTCAGAATTAACTCTGAAATTCTTATCTTTGAGCTGCAAACTTCCATTTTTTTTAATCATTTTTTCCTCCCCGTTTTCTTTTATTTTAGTTTTTCAGAAAATTAATTTAATTTTCTTGACTCTCTACTTAATATAATACTATATCTAACCATATAGGTAAAGGTCTTTAAGAAAAAATATTTATCCTTTTAATTTTCAGAGCCAAAGCTGGAATTTCCAGAAATTCTCCAAGATTTTGAGCAATAGACCTCATATAAGTTCCACTTGAACACTTAACTCTAATTTTTGAAATTAAAAACTGTTCTTCTTCTCTTCCTTCTAATTCTTTATTCCAATTCTCTAAAATTTCTTCTTGGCGAAAATCACCTGAAACTAATAAAATTCTTTTCATAATATCTCCTTTTAAATCTCGCCCTGAAATATAATAGTTTTTTAATAGTTCTGTCTCATAAATTTCAATTTCTTTTTTAGGAATTTCAACATCAGTTAATTCATCATCTTTAGTAATTTGAAATAATTGTTTTCCATCTACGGTTTTAGATGAAAAAGGAGGATATTCCTGTTCTCGCTTCCCTACCAACTTATTCAAAAACCGCCCCACTTTCCCCACATGTCCCATTACATCATAATCACTTGGGGGTGCTACCCCCAAGTGATTTATTAAACCTAATGTATCATAGGTATCAGTAGAAAAACCAAATAAAATATCAACTTCATATTCTTTATCCAATCCTAAATATTCTTCTTTTTTCTTACACTCTTCTCCCACCAACACTAAAAGCTCCCCTTCCGCCATAGGGTCCAAACGACCAGCATAGGTCATCTTAACTTGCCTATGCGAAGTATTAGGGTCATCTTGATATTCAGGATTATCTTTCTTAAATCTTTCAATACACTCTAAAGGTGTTTCTGATATTTTTTTATAAAGTTTTAATTTTTTTTCCATTTTTAACTTAATAAATTTATATATTTAGTTCTTGTTAATTATATATATTTTAGGTAAAATTAACAGCGATGAACAATAAAATATCAAAAGACTCATATAGAGGAGCTAGGGATTTTTATCCTGAGGATTTAGCTATGCAAAATTTTGTTTTTGATAAAATGGCAAAAATATCCAAATCTTTTGGTTACGAAGAATACAATACTCCGATTTTAGAGCCAACAGCTTTATATGAATCAAAATCAGGAGAAGAAATAGTATCTGAACAAACCTATACATTTAAAGACCGCGGAGAAAGAATGGTAACAATGCGACCAGAAATGACGCCGAGTGTTGCTCGTCTAATTGCTAAAAAACGAAGAGAATTAACTTATCCTGTTCGTTGGTACTCAATCCAAAACTTTTTCAGATATGAAAGACCTCAAAAAGGACGTGGTAGAGAATTTTGGCAGTTAAATGTTGATATCTTTGGTGTTAAAGGTATTGAAGCTGAAATAGAAACTATTTCTTTAGCTTATGAAATAATGAAATCACTCGGTGCTAAAGATGAAGATTTTGTAATTAGAATTAATTATGTAGGAATGTTAGCAAAAATTATTTGTGAAGCAATTGACGAACAAGACAAAGAAAAAATAAATAAAACTATAAAAATAATTGATAGATTTGGTAAAATCCCAGAAGAAGATTTTAATAAACGGCTTGATGAAGTATTGGGTAAAGAAAAGTTTACAATTTTAATAAAAAAACTTAATAATGGAGAATTAAAAATACTTGATAAAAATAATCCCGGTTCTAAAATTTGCGAAGATTTAAAAAATAAATTACAAAAAATAGGAATAAATGTAGAAATCGATCAACTACTAACTAGAGGCTTTGATTATTACACAGGCATAGTATTTGAATTCTTTGATACTGATCCAGAAAACAATCGTTCTTTATTCGGAGGTGGGCGTTATGATGATTTATTAGACATTTTTGGAGAAGAAAAAATTCCTGCTGTAGGATTTGGAATGGGAGATATGACTATCCAAGAATTTCTAAGTTCTAGAGATCTTTTGCCTGAATATAAATCCCCTGCTAACTTATATATTTGTACACTTAGTGAAGAATATTTAGATTACGCAAATCAATTAGCTTCTGACCTAAGAAAAGAAAATATAAATGTAGCTGTTGATTTCTCAGGTAAAAAAGTGGGTGACCAAATTACCAAAGCTGATAAAAACAAGATTCCTTTTGTTCTTTGTATAGGAGAAGATGAGATAAAAAACGAAAAATTCAAAATCAAAAATCTAAAGAGTGGTACAGAAACTGAAGTTAAAAAAGAAGATATTGCTAAAATATTACTTTAATTTAAAACCTTTAAAATTATTTACAATATATGATATATAATGTATTATATAATTGTAGTTAGAACTATTTTAACTACCCTAAGTCATAAGGTTTATGGCAAAGTTCTTTGAAGGAGGTTATTATGGATGATGAAAGAAGGAATATGTTAACGAGAGAGACTTTAAAAGAGGCTCTCTTGAGTCAAGGGGAAATAAAAATTGTTTCTGCGGAAGAATACCGAAGAAGTGTAGGACGCTTTGCTAAAAAACTGGATATCTCCCTGGAGGAAGCATTTGTGTTTCTAAACCCTATCGTTAAGGAGATGTTCGAAGAAATGATTGATCAATCTCAATTTGACAAAAAGGATACTTCTAGCGACAAAAAACATCTTACTGGAAAAGCTTTCAGAGATAAATAACCTTTAACAAGCAGACTGGTTCGCAAAGGTAATTAGACCTCCCCTTAAAAAATAAGGGCTTGGAAAAGGATAAGAACTTTCTTACCCCCCCCCTGCTGTAACAAGCGCCACCCCCCCGACTTTAATTAGTCGGGGGTTTTTTGTTTTTATTTTTTCTTGTTTAATACTTTAATATCAGATAAAATATACAAATCATGCGAAAAATTACTTTTGATATAGAAACAAAAAACACTTTTGAAGACATTGGTGAAAATACTCCTGAGAAACTAGACATCTCTATTGTCTGCACCCATGACTCAGAAACTGATGAATATGATTCTTTTTTAGAAGATGATTTTGATAGACTTTTCACTCTAATAGAAAAAGCAGACATGCTTGTTGGTTTTAATTCTGATCATTTTGATATTCCCCTATTAAATAAACATTATCATGGGGATTTAAAAAATATAAAAAGTCTTGATATTTTAAAAGAAATCCATAATACTATCGGGCGTAGAATAAAACTAGACAATATTGCCGAAGCTACTTTAGGGAAAGGAAAAAGTGGACATGGATTGGAAGCTATCACTTGGTGGAAAAATGGAGAAATAGAAAAAATCAGAAAATATTGCTTAGACGATGTAAAAATTACAAAGGAAATATATAACTATGCAATTAAAAATAATCTGTTAAAATATAAAGACAATGGGGTTCTAAAAGAAATCAAATTAGATACTTCATTATGGGAGGAAAAAGGAACGGAAATAATAACTAATTCATTATTATTTTAAATTAACAATTAATAATCCTAAATCATTAAAAATGATCGGGTACCCTAAATCACCAAAAGATGATCGGGTACCCTAAATCACCAAAAGATGATCGGGTAAATAAAAATATATGAAGCGAGCATATAATTACCTCGCTCGGATTATATAGAAATACTTATTATCATAACCATTTCTATAAATCCTCACTCAAAAATATGGACGATAACAAATACATAGTACCGTTAGCAATAATAATCGCAGGAGCTTTAATTGGCTGGGGATTTTACTCAAATAATAACCCTAATTCAACACCTGACGATCCTACAAACAACCCTAATCAAGAAATACCAACAGAAACACCTATTGAAGTTAGTTTTAAAGCAACAGACCATATTCTAGGAGACCCGAACGCTAAAATTAAAATAATAACATTTAGTGATTTTGAATGTCCTTATTGTAAAACTTTTCATGACACAATGGTTGGAATTACAGATAAATATGCTAAAGATGGAATAGTCGCTTGGACATTTAGACAATTTCCAGTTCACGGAGCACCAACAGAAATAAAAGCTGCTGCTTCTGAATGTGCAGGTTCTCTAGGAGGAGAAAGTAAATTCTGGGAAATGACTGAAAAAATATTTGAAACAACATCAACTAGTTGGATTACTGTTGAGGAACTTCCTACAATAGCTATTGAATTAGGTTTAAATGAAGAAGAATTTAATGCTTGTTTAGAAAATGAAGAAATTGAAAAGAAAGTTCAAGATGATTTTCAAAACGGAGTTGATCTTGGAGTAACAGGAACTCCTACTTCTATCGTATTCCTAGAATCAGGAGAAGTTTTCCCAATTAACGGAGCTCAGCCTTACGACGCTGTTGAAGGCATGATTAATATGATTTTAACCGACCAAAACTCTTTATAGTATAAAATTAAATAAAAAGGGTTCGCTGTAGGCGAACCCTTTTTTTAATTCTGAATTTCTAAAATTTATTTATTCCACTAAACGAATACTTTCTATAATAACAGGACTCACAGGAATATCTTTTTCTTTTGTCTCTACTGCTTCAATCGCTTTAACCACTTCCATTCCACTAACCACTTCTCCAAAAACTGTATGTTTATTATCTAAATGCATGCCGTTATCAGCTGTATTTATAAAGAATTGACTTCCGTTTGTATTTGGACCAGCGTTTGCCATTGAAATAGTTCCTATAACATTTGAATTATTTACTCCAATCTCATCTTCAAACATATATCCTGGACCTCCAGTGCCCCACATAGCTTCAGCTGTATCATCTTTAGTTAAAGGATCACCTCCCTGAATCATAAAACCTGGAATAATCCGATGGAATTTCACCCCGTCATAAAAACCTTCATTTACTAATTTTTTAAAATTATCAACTGTTTTAGGGGTTTCTTTATTTAATTTAATCTCAAAACTACCCATATTAGTCTTAAAAATTACCAACTCACCTGTTTCTGCATTTACATCGTCAATAATATCTATATTATTTGTATTGTCCATAAAATTTGAATATGTCATTACTCCAATTATTAATAATAAACCCAAAAAAACTGTAATTCTTCCTCCTATTGTCTCTAAAAATTGCATACTTATTATTTATTAAACTTTTTTAAAAAACTTTTAATCTTTGCTCCACCTTTTTTGAATAAATTTTGCTTTTTATCCTTATGCTCTGAAATCTTCCTAAAAATTAAATCCTTTACCTGATCAATTGCTTGGTAAGGACTATTCCCACTGGCATTAACCCCATATTTCTTACCAGCAGTCATTATACTTAACTCTACTCTGTAAAACTTACCTGTACTCTGCCCTTTTGAGTCTTTTATTAACCTAATATCAGCACTCACACTTGGATCATTAAAATCAATAAACTTCTTGATTCTTTTCAGTTTTTTATTTATATAGACTCTAAGCTCCTCTGTAATCTCTACGTCTATAGAATTTATCTTAATATTATTATCCATAAATTTTAAATTTATTAATTAATAATTTATATTACTACTATAATACACCATCTCTAATTCTTAACAACTTTACAGAATGATGATGTCCATTAATAATACTTATATCTTTTTTATTTATTTCAAAATACTCAGACAATAACTCTAAAACCCTAGTATTAGCTAAATTCTTTTCTGCTTTTTCTTTCACTCTTATTTCAAAACAATTCCCCTCTTTATTTATCTTTTTTAGCTCTTCTTTTTTTGCTTTAGGAAAAACTTTTACTTTTATATACATCCCGTTAGAGATAACTTACTTTCAGTAAATTATCTCTAACGGGACAAGTCCCTCATAACTTACAAAAAATAAATAATCTTAAAAATTAAATTTTTAATTCTTTACCCTTAAAGACTAATTGTTCTTTCATAAACTCCTATTAACTCCGCTTCTTGTAAAATATGTCCTTCCATAGCAGTTTCAACTTCTTCCTTAGAACTTCCTTCTGGTAAAATCAACTCCACATCAAGAGAATAAAGCTTAAAAACATACTGATGTTTCCCTTCAGGAGGACATGGACCTGAATAATCTAAACTTCCACCTGTTCCTTTTCCTGAAATCCCCTGAACTAGCTCTGCCTCATTTATAATCCTAGTATCTACTGGAATATTAAACTTTATCCAATGGTCCCATATTCCATCAGGAGCATCTATATCTTCCATTATTAAAACTAATGATTTTGCATCTTCAACTATTCCTGCAATTTCTAAATTAGGATTTATATTATCTCCATCACAAGTAAATTGAGACGGAATACTTTCTAAGTTCAAAAAATCAGGACTAAATAAAGTTAGGGTATTAATTTTTAAATTAACTTCTTTAGATAAATCATCTTCTTGAACAGACTCCACCTGAAAACCTTCTTCATTAAAAACATTTAATATCACCATATCCTCCGTTATTTTATAATCATCAGAAGTTCTTTCTGCTGTTTCTTCTGATAAACTATCGTCCTCTTTATTTGTGATAATTAAGGTAAAAATTAATAAAATTATAATAATTATAAATAAACTTAAGTATTTTTTTCTTTTTATCATTACATAATTATATCATAATTAAAAAAGAGAAAATAGAAAATAAAAAAACAGCGGAATGTGAAAACATTCCGCTGTTACCTACAACAACTAAAAGCTGTTATATCCTACCAATTTCCGAGACCAACTCGGACAGGGCTTTGATAGAGTACCCCATGTTCACCAACAGACGGGTCATTGGAAACTTGCATGATAATAGCAAATTGCCCCCAAATTACCTGACCGATTTCTTCACCCTCTTGGGTGTACCAGTATCCGTCTTCAGCGTAGTCGGAAGGATTTACGGCAACAATTTTTACAAAGTAATTCCATTGCCGCATCTTCCCGCCAACTTCCACCATACCCGACTGATGATTGGTAAGCCATGCACCAGAACCGATATAATTTGGATAACCAAAATGACGATCAAGTAGGCCGTCGCCGTCGCAATCCTTGTTGGACAACCAGGCATCGTTCCATTTCATAATAAGATTTATGTCGGCATAAATTTGACACCAAGCGGCACCACGATAAGAGTCGCAATATCCACCATTGAATAGACGACCTTGATAATTATACCCCCACTGATCATACCCGACCTCAATAACGTTACCGGCAGAATCATAAATCTGCCCAGACGGAATCGTCGCACACTTATCTTGTTTCGCAGATACTGGGGAAACCAATATCGCCATCGCAAAAAAAATGAACAAACTGACCAACAAAATGAGTTTTTTCATGTGAAATCTCCTATCCGTCAAAAAGTTTAAAATGGTCCTCTACATCAAAGGACTTCTGCTCATTATACTACTAGTATTTTCAAATTAGTCAAGAGTCCTTGATAACTTTTATTGGACTTTTAGCTTTTTTTTGATAAAATACATATCAGTTTTATATTCATTTATATTTAGTAAATAAATATAAAATAAACTATATTCCGGCGTAGCTCAGTTGGTAGAGCAATTGACTGTTAATCAATTTGTCGCAGGTTCGAGCCCTGCCGCCGGAGCAAAAAACAATAAAACCCTAATGCGATAGCATTGGGGTTTAACTTTTACTTAATCTCTTCTGTCTATTATGTTATTACTCATATCTTAAAGCTGTAATAGGATTAAAAGAAGCTGCCCGCCGTGCTGGATAATAACCAAAAACAATTCCAATAAAAGCAGAAACTCCAAAAGATAAAATAATTGACCAAGTAGTAATGATAGTAGTCGTATCACTTATTTTCATAACAAAACTAGAAGCTGCCCATCCCAATAAAATTCCCAAAACTCCTCCTACAAAAGTTAACACAACCGATTCAGATAAAAACTGTAAAATAATATCTTTATTTTGAGCTCCCAAAGCTTTTCTTAACCCAATTTCTCTAGTTCTTTCAGTAACAGTAGTAAGCATCATATTCATAATTCCTATCCCTCCTACCAACAAAGAAATCCCTGCTATAGCCCCCAACAATAATGTCATTGTCCCAGCTATTTCAGAAACAGTATCTAAAATATCAGCTTGATTCATTATGTTAAAATCTATATCATCAATGTTAGAAATGCCATGTCTCGCTAGTAACAAAGTAGTTATTTCTTCTTCTACTAAAGTCATTTTTTCTTCATCTTCCACTTGAATATTTATATTATTAACAGAATCGCTTCCTGTTAAATAATGTTGCGCTGTATTGATAGGAATATAAATCAAATCATCTGAACTCCCAAAACCAGATCCTCCTTTAGCTATAGTTACTCCAATAACTACAAAATCTAAACTTCCAATTCTAATAATTTCTCCCACAGGGTTAACTCCTATCCCAAATAAATTATCTCGTGTTTCAGGCCCAAGTACAGCTACCTTAGAAGTTCTTCTTATATTATTTTCTGTGATAAAGGTTCCTAATTCTATTTCTACATTTTTTACTTGAGGGTAGGTTTCTGTTACTCCATAAATATTTGTATTAGTATTTGAGCCCTTTATAATT
The DNA here is from genome assembly GCA_023135835.1 of Minisyncoccota bacterium. Taxonomy (GTDB): domain Bacteria; phylum Patescibacteriota; class Minisyncoccia; order Phycocordibacterales; family UBA12079; genus JAHITU01. The sequence continues at coordinate 26,805 of JAGLSI010000004.1, read as the reverse complement.
ACTTGTTGTCTAGAAGATACTTCAGGAGCTACAGAAATTATACCTTGAATTTTTTCTTCTATGGCATCGGCATCTCCAATTACCAGAGTGTCGGCAGAACCCGTTGCTGATTTAGCATTCATTCCTATAACTTTAGTGGCTCCGGGAGAAACAGTTAATAAATTAGAACCTAGGGATTCAATCTTAGTGGAAATATCATAAGCCGTTCCTTGTCCAATAGATATCATTGTAACAACAGAAGCTATCCCTATTATTATCCCTAAAGCTGTTAATCCAGAACGGACTTTATTAGAAAGTACAGCAAAAAAAGTTTCTTCAAATATATCACTAATTAACATAATATTATTCTTTGATATTTTTAATTTTCTTTTGGTTGGATTTTCTAGAATCGTTTTCTATTTCTCCATCTTTTATTGTAATAACTCTATCTGCATGTTCAGCAATATATTTTTCATGAGTAATTAAAATAATTGTTCGACCTTCTTTATTTAATTTTTTGAAAGTATCCAAAATAACTTCTCCTGTTTTAGAATCTAAATTCCCAGTTGGTTCATCAGCTAAAATTAAAGCCGGGTTATTAACTAAAGCACGAGCTATAGCCACTCTCTGCATTTGTCCTCCAGATAATTGGTTAGATAAATGATTATAATGTTCTTTATCTAAACCTGCATTTTTTAACGCTTTGTCTGCCATTTCATATCTTTTTTCTCTAGGAATTTCCTCATATACTAACGGAAGGTAAATATTTCTTAAAACTGAAGCTCTGGGTAAAAGGTTAAAGGCTTGAAATACAAAACCTATTTTTTTCTTGCGTATTACAGCTAATTCATCATCACTAAAATTAGAAACATCATTTCCATCTAAAAAATATTCTCCACTTGTAGGAGTATCTAAAGCTCCCAACATATGCATTAAAGTAGATTTTCCCGATCCTGATGGACCTATAATCGCCACAAATTCACCTTCTTTAATTTTAAAAGAAACATCCCAAAGAGCTCTCGTTTCTGTATTACCTGTTTTATATATTTTTGTAAGATTTTTACATTCAATCATATTTTTGTTAAATTTTTTATATAGCTTTCATCATTTGCATACTCCCTGTTCCTCTTTGACTAGCTTCAGGTTTATTTTCAGGATTGACTGGCTCTGTAGATAAATCCTCTCCAATCACTATTTCAGTACCCCCATTTAAACCACTTATAATTTCAGTTTTTAAATCAGTTATCATACCTACCTCTACTGGTAATTTTTTTAATTGACCATTTTCTAATATTTGAACAAATGCTTTATTCCGAACATAGGATATAGCCGAATTAGAAACAATTAAAACATCTTCTTTCTCTTCTATTATTATTTCCGCATTTACACTCATTCCTGGTTTTATTTTTTCATTAGAAGATTCAAAACCAATTCTTACTCCATAATCAACTACTCCAGAACTGACTGTCCCAATAGTGTCAATTTCTATAACAGTTCCTTCTGCAACATAATCTTCAACAGCGTCCAATTTTAAATTAACTTTTTGACCAATTTCAACATCAGCAATTTCTATTTCATTTAATACAATTTCTGCCGTTTTTTGATCTGTAATAAGAATAAAAGCAGTCAAGTTTGAATTAACAAACTCTCCTTTGTTAATTTCTGTTTTAGCAATCACTCCATCAAAAGGAGCATAAATATAATAATCATAAAGATTTTCTTGAGCATCTATTAAAGCGTTTTCTCTTTGCTTAACAATTAATTCTTGAGATCGAATATCGTATTCATCTGCTCCATTTACTAACTCTTCATAAATTTTTGTTTTTTCCTGAATATCTCTCTCAGCATTTATTATATCTTCCTTTTTATTTTTAATAGAGTTTTTTAAACTTAATAATTCACTTAAAATGTTATTCACAGTTCCAGTATAAGAACTTAAAGAATTTAGATGGGAGCTAGATAATTGCTTAGGAGTTAAATTTCTTTCAGCGTATTCATCCTGATATAGTTGAATTAAATTATTACTATCTTTAATCGCATCAGATAAACTTTTAGCTGTATTATATGTTTCTAAAACCAAAGCTTCTATTTCTTCGGGATCTGAATTACGATTTACGATTTTAAAATTTTCAAAATTAATATCGTAAATTTTTTCAGCTTTCATATATGAATCGTAGGTTGCATCTTTCATCCCGTCTGAATTTTCATTGTAAAAGTTGATTGAGTCTCCGTAATAAGAAATATTCCATTGTCCACTCCCGGATAAATCATCCGAAAATAAAATATTTTGAAGACCTATCACAACAGAGGGAAAATCCAAAAAAGTATTTGAAACTGAATTTATAGCTTCTTCATAAATTTCATCTAAGGCATTTTCAACGCTAACTTTATATTCTTTAGCTTGAGATAAATTATTTTCTGCTTGCATTAAATCTAAATCACTAACCGGTGTTAAAATTCTATCTAAATTTAACTGAGCACTTTCTAAATTAACTTCTGCATCTCTAATTTCTTTTTGGGCATCATTTGTATCTAACTGAGCCAACAAAGTTCCTTTTTTTACTTCTTGTCCATTTACAACTCCTATGTAAATGATTTCTCCTAAAGTTTTAAATTTTATATCTATTTGGTCAGAAGCTGAAACTTGCCCATTTCCTGAAAGAGATGAAATTAATGTTCCTTTGTTTATTTTTTCAGTAATATATCTTACTTCTTCTTCATTATTTATCAGATTGAAATATCCAAAATATCCCATCAAGAACAATCCTCCAACAAAAGCAACACCTATTAATTTGTTAAAAAACAATAAGCTAATTATTTTTTTGATTAATTTCATTTTATTTAATTTAATTTTTAATACTTATCTTTTATACATTAATACGAATATATTACTTATTTCTTTCAGTATTAAAAAAATGAAGTCCTGCTAAAAGTGATTCTCCGTCATGCCAAACGATTTTTACATCTCTATCAGAATACATTTCCAAAGTTTGAGATGTAAATTTTTCTGATAAAAACAGATCTATCACTACCTTTTAGCTAAAAATAACAACATATTTTATTAAATTAAGCAAAATCACTTGTCACACAGGTTCGAGTCCTGCCGCTGAAACAAAATAATTAAATCCTAAAAATTAATCCAATGTGATTCCTTGATTTTTAAAGTGTTTTATGGTTATATATAGGTAACTAATAAGGTATAGATATGGGCCCTTACTTAGGGTTTTTTATTTTTCTATATCAAACTTGTTAAAAACAAGTTTCTAACTAATTTCTACCGAAAATAAGTTTTATCAAAAAACGTTTTTTAGCAAGAAACAAATCTTTTTGAATTGTGAGAAAAGTAAATCTCGGTTTAAAAGAAATATAACAATTATGTATAAAACACAATCAAGACCTTCTAGGTCTTCATCGCCCAAAAGAAAATCTTTTGGTGGCGGAAACAAATTTAGAAATAGACCAAAAAACGGAGGAAATCCGCGTTTTTCTAATGGGAAAAGAGGAGGCAATAGAAGAAATTTCTCTAAGCCTGTTAAATTAGATATTTCTACTTTTATAAACAAAGCTGCCTCAACAGAACAAGAAGAAGAAAAATTTATACCAGATAATTCTTTTGCAGAACTATCTATTGATGTAAATTTAAAAAATAATATCCTCGAGAAAAATTATCAGGAAATGACTCCAATTCAGGACAAAACAATACCACCTATCCTTCAAGAGAAAGATATCGTCGGTCTTGCAAACACAGGAACAGGTAAAACAGCAGCTTTTCTTATTCCTTTAATTAATAAAATTCTTTTAAATAGAGCGGAGCAAGTTATCATCTTGGCTCCTACCAGAGAACTAGCTATTCAAATAGAGGAGGAATTAAGGTCTTTCACAGAAAATATGAGGATTTATTCAACAGTCTGTGTCGGGGGAACTCCAATTTACAAACAAATAAAGAAACTTCAAAGACCAAACCAATTTATCATAGGAACTCCGGGTCGTGTTATGGATCTAATGAAAAGAAAAATTTTAAAACTTAACGATATTAAAACAATCGTACTGGATGAAGCTGATAGAATGCTTGATATGGGATTTATTAATGATATGCGTTTTATCATTTCAGAAATGCCAAAAGAAAGACATACTCTTTTCTTTTCAGCTACTATGTCACCAACTATTGAAGGTCTAATTAATGAATTCCTTGAAAACCCGATTAATATTTCAGTTAAAACTCAAGATACATCAAAAAACATTAATCAAGATGTTATTAGATTAGAAGGGCGAGATAAATTAAAAGTGCTTGGAGAATTACTTTCTAATCCTGAATTTAGCAAAGTGCTTGTGTTTGGAAGAACAAAACACGGTGTTGAAAGATTAAGTAAAAGATTATCTAAACAAGGATTTAAAACAGAATCAATTCACGGGAATAAGAGCCACGGGCAAAGACAAATGTCTCTAAAAAGATTTAAAGGCGATAATGTTCAAACTTTAATCGCTACTGATGTGGTTGCGAGAGGCTTAGACATTAATGATGTCAGCCATGTAATTAATTACGATTTACCTGAAACTTATGATGACTATGTTCATAGAATTGGGCGAACTGGTCGCGCCAACAAAACAGGAACAGCCCTAACTTTTGTAGATTAATTTTATTTTTCTCCTTCTGTGATAAGACTTAGGAGAAAAGGGGTCAGTCACCTTTTTTAGGTCTTCCTTTCGGTCTAATCGTTGATTCTAAATTAAATTTCATTACAACCTTTTCAACCCAATCACTTTTACCAAAAGGAGAGCTTCTTAAGATTGAATTCTGTATAGATTGTTCTTCTTTTTCATTTTGAGGTTCATTTAAATAAAATAGGTAGTTCTTAGTTTTGGAAACTGGCCATTCTGAAAGTAATTGTTTTTGTTTTGCTGTTCCGTTTACTCTTCTCCACACACTTCCCCATTTCCAATTTTCTGCTCTTTTAACCAAATTGGCTTTTTTAGGGTTTCTTTCCACATAACGAACAAGAGCAATAAAATAATTATCATCCTGACACAAAAAAGATTTATATCTACCTTGATATAAATGACCTTGTCCTGTTGTTTTTTTCAAAGCATGCCATCTCCTTGTGTGTGTATTACTTAACCATCCCATAAATTTAGAAAGGTCTCCTTCATTTTTTGGATATAAAATTAAATGCCAATGATTTGGCATTATAGAGTAAGAAAGAACTCTCATATCAAATTTTTCTTTTGCTTCTTCAAGAATAGACTCAAATAACTTATAGTCTTTATCATTATCAAAAATTTGCACTCGAGCATTTGCTCTATTTAACACATGATATATCTGATCCCCAACATCTACTCTTATATTTCTTGGCATGATATAATTATATCATAAAAAGGTGGCTGACCCCTTTTCTCCTCAACAGTTAGAAACTAGAAATTTCGATTATACTCGAAAAGACCATCCTGTTCGGAAAATTATAGAAGAAAATATCGGTTCCTTTGATATAAACGTATCTGTTAAGGAAGATAAGGAAAATTTATCCTTACTTAAAACCCCTGGTTTAATTTTTTTTCTTTGTTTATTAAAAGTTAATAATAAAGTGATTGGATCTGGAAGAGGTTCATCTCGAATCAACAAAGATAACAAACTCATCACAAGAGCAGTACGTTTCGCCTTTGGAGCTTCTATATTAGATGCGGTAGCAAAAACAGTACGAACATCTAATTTCCTACGTCCAAACAAAAAAGAAGCTACTCCTTTTTCTATTGAAGATTTAGATAGAAAAGATCAAACTACTAAAATGATAACCAATAACCAAAAACGTTATCTTTTAGAACTGATACATTCTAATATCAGTGATGATGAGCAAATAGTAAAATGGGAATCAAATTTAGAAGACTTCACTAAGCAAGAAGCCTCCGAAGCTATCCAAAAATTCAAAAACTAAACATTATTAAATAATTTAAAAAAGCCTGTCATTTTTAATAACAGGCTTTTTTAATGTTTTATGATTCTTCTAGTAAATTTTCTAACTCACACCTAAATTTACTTTGTCCTTTCAATAATCTCCTATCTTTCAAATACTCAAAAAACGTTGTATACCCATTTGGACTTAAAAAATGAAATATATATTTTTGTTTAATGTTTTGTTTAGCCAATTTTTCATTCAATCGTTCAAAATGTTCTTTTGCATATTTATATTTTGCTTTATTTTCATCACAATTATCTTTGTCTGCCTTTATTTCAACAACCAAAAAATATTCAATATCACCTTTTTTAACTTTAATGAAAAAATCAGGATTAAAAGTAGGATGAGTATATTTTCTAGTTTTTGACTCTTTACTTCCATATCGCAAACTATACTCAATTCCATAAAATCCTCTATCTCGTGATTTAAGCCAACTTTCAATTTTTTCTGCAACATCTTTTTTACATAAATTCTCTACAAATTTTCTCTCTGGTTCAGCATTCGTAAACACAACATTCACAGGAGTTTTGAATAAAAATTCATTTTGATTTTTGTCAGCACTTTTTGGCAAACTTTCGTCATTGATAATTTGATTTAGAATCTCTTTTTGCTCCTTGTTTATAATTTCATTTACCCAGTCATTTGTGTAAAACAAGGAATATCCTCGTCTAAAATTTCCAATTCCAGAACTCTCTCTTATTATATTTTTTGTAGAAATCAAAACAGGATCATTAATTTTTAATTTTGGAATAACTGTTTTACTTTTCTTTCGCAATAAAGTAGCGAAAGTATTTAAAATTTTATTCACATTTTTTTCAATCACTCTATCCCCTCTAATCTCAACATTTTTCATTGATTTAAGAATGATTTCTTTTATTTTTTCTTTTGGAGGAAGATCGTTCTGTGTGTATTGTTCTTTACCAAGTTGCAAAATTCTACCCTCCCAGTCTCTAATCTCAAATTCTTCATAAATTCGCTCAACAATCTCTTGGACTGTCCATGTACCATATTCAATCAGATAATTTTTATCTCGCACAGCTCCGCCTACGATTGATTCATAGGATGTTCCTTTCTCTGTTTTAATAACTTGAGAGTCAAGTTTGATTCCTTCTTTTTCTATACGAGAATAATTAACGACAGGATTCGGTTTATGAGCAATTTCAACTTCTTCTTTTGTGTAATCTAAATTATAAACATCAAAGTTATATCTTGCTCTCGTCCCAGTTTTTATAATTTCGCTTATTATTCTTGTTTCAATTTCCAAAACTTCATCAACAAGTGATTTAATATTTTTACTCCAAGAATCATGATTAAAAACTATAACTCGTGGCTGTGGTGTTTTATAGGCTTCTGGTATTCTCAAACCTCTTCCTAAAACTTGTGCAATTAGAAGTTTTGAATTAAAAGCCTTATCCTCCCACGGAATAATTTGAAAAACATTTTTTACATCCCAACCCTCAGTAAGCATAGAAACAGAGATAATCCATTCTGTGGGGTCATCTAGTTCGTCAACAGTTTTTAGTTTTGGTAAATTTGCTTTATGGTCTTTGTGCGAGGTAACAATCAAAACTTTTTCCTCGGCACTTTCTCGTGATATTCCTTCCTTCTTTCCAAGAAAGTCCAAAAAATCTTCACGAAGATTTTTTGCTTTTTTAATATCTCTTGTAATCAAAATCGATAATGGTTTGATTTTTGAATATGTATCAAAATTTTCTTTATGGTTGTGATATATTTTTTGAAATCTCTCGTCAATTCCTGAACTGTCATCTTTTTGCACATATTCAATATTTTTTACAATTCTATCTTCAATAGCCTCTCTTAAAGAATAGCGATAAATAATATCGTTAAAATATTCATTTTCATAATATGCGGTTCCAGTAAAACCTAAAATATATTTGAAGTTAAAATCGGGATTAAGCAAAAATTCTTTCCAACGTTTCAATCCTTTTGCTTCTGAACTATTTCCAGAAATTTTATTAAAAATATGATGTGATTCATCATTCAAAACCAAAACTCTTTCACCTTGCCCTTTAAAACTGTCATTAATAGACGAACCTGTTGTTTCATAAACTGCGTGAATATTTTCAACACAAATACTGCCGTTTTTTACTGTTACATTAGCATCAACAATACTTGGATTTTTATATTGAGATTTTGATGGAATGACTTTTTTAAGTTTTGCATCTCCACTTAACCCTTCAAATTTTTCCATAAGTCCGTCTTCAATCGTAAGTGACGGACATAAAACCAAAACTTTATCTACCAAACCAAGTCCAAGCATAATTTGAGCAATACCGTATATGACATACGACTTTCCTGTTCCTGTTGCTAAATCAATATTTGCAAAAAGTTTATTTGGAAGTTGTAAATGTTTTTTATAATCATCGAGTGAAGAATATTTTAGCTGCAATTCTGCATTTTTTTTGTAATTTTCTTCTACTAAAATTTCTGTATTAGTATATCTTCCAGAGGCAAGAAAAATTACAGCATTTTTTATTGCTTTCACTTGATAAGTTCTGTTGGTACAAAGTTTATTCAAAAAAGAATCCCACGCGTCCAAATCAAGTTTGATCGGATCGTAGTCTTGATAAACATTCAAAACTAAATCTTTTTGCTTGTAAATTTTAATATCTTGCATAATCATATTCTATTAAATATCAAAAGTTTCAGTAAAATCATTTCCGTAAATATCCGTATAAATCACCATGATTTGTTTTCCAAGTTCAGATTTTTTAAGATTTATTTCCAATCCCTTTTTTTGTAATTTTTTCAATTCTTTTTTTATGTTTTCATCATCACTTTTCTTTGATTTTTTCGGTAATAATTCATCGGCAAAAAAAGCTTCGTCCATTTCAAATGCTTTGCCGTTATAGTTCTTATCAACAAAAACTGCCGAAAGTGTTTCAAAATTTTTCATCCCTTTTTCGTCTTGCGTTTTGTCAGATTCAAGCTCATGACTAATAAAACTCTTGATAAGTATTTTTAAACCATTTTTATTCTTTTTGAGTTGTGATTTTACTTCTGGATGTCGAATAAAGTGAAAACCAACCGCCTCATCAAGATCATTTACTTTTTTCTTGCTTTGTGGTTGTCGGAGTTTTTGGAAAGGCATTTTGTGCAATTCTTTAATAACATGATACGGGATTTTCAGGAAATAGTATTTTATTCCATCAATATCATGATAATTTGTTAAGAAATCTACAAAATTCGCAGGTGATATTATATATACTCTTCCGCTCGCTTTTTTACCAACAACAGAATGCATTTCTTTCAAATAACTTTCATTAATTGAAGAATCTTTAAATTTACGATAATCAAATATTTTAACAGGGTAATCTCCTTTTTTCCCATCAAATTCAAATCCTGAAATTATATTTTTTTTAACTTCTACTTCAAAGAGTCCTGATACAAATTCTTGATATTTTTTCCATTCTAAATCTAATGCTTTTTTAAGATCATACATACCAAGCTGAGCAGTAACAAAACTTTTTGCTTTCTTTCCATATTTTTCTTTTAGATTTTCTAAATCTTTAGAATCTTGAATCTGCAAAATTCTTTTTTGCATAGTATAGTGAGATAATTTGCCTAAATCACAAGTAATCCATTTACGGCCAAGTTTTTCTGCAACTGCCATAGTTGAACCTGAACCACCAAAAAAATCTAAAACAATGTCATTTTTATTGGTTGTAGATTTAATTATTCTTGCAAATAATCCTTCTGGTTTTTGTGTTGGATAGTTAAAATATTCTGCTGAACCACTAATTAGAGGTTTTGTATAATCACAATCCCAAACATCCCTAACATAAACTTCAGAATAGTATGTATCAAAAAGATATTTTTTATATCTATACGGAATACTGTTATTATTATCTAAATTTTCTGTTATAATTTTTCGGTCTTTTTCCTTTAGTTTTTCTATGATAGATTTCTGAACTTTAGTATCAATAAAAGGATTCTCGTAAATATTTTTTTCTTTTTCAGGGTAAAATGTATAATTCCCTGATTTTCTATAATAAAAAATTGTATCATGTTTCCTAGCCCAAAATTTCTTACCAACTCCCTGAATTCTGTATCCCCAAATTATTTCATTTACAAAGCTTTGTTTCCCAAAAACTTCATCCATTAAAATTTTAATATAATGGCTCATTTTTTGATCTAAATGTACAAAGATACATCCATCATCAGCTAAAATCTCTCGTGCTAAAATCAGTCTTCTTCGTAAAAATTCTACAAATTCAGCGCCTTTCTTTTTATCGGTATACGCTTTTGCTCCTTCTTTATTTTTAAATTCATCGGCAGTAGCAAATGGCGGGTCAATATAAATAAGCTTTACTTTTCCCTTTACTTTGTTTTTGATAAGAGGGTCTTTGTTTTCATAAACCGTTTTGAGAAATTGTAGATTATCGCCAAACACAATCATATTTTTCCAATCATCATCAAACATTTTATATTCATCTCCGTTAAAGACTTTTTCTACTTGCAATGGAACAGGAAAAACACCATCTTCATTTGCAATTAAATCTTCTTTTCTCATTTTTCCTTCATATGCAAGCTCATATTCTTTTTGCTTCGTTGGAAAAAGTTTATATTTATAATCTAACGGAAAATCTTTTTCATCTTTTAGAAGCTTAATTAAATACTCTTTATCATATTTATTTAAATTTTTCATATTTTTTATATATTACCTTGAAATGGTTTTAACTTCAATCATAAATTTTTTAAATTTAAATTAATAAGCTACCAATAAATTTCTATCTTTAAAAGAAACTCCTGTAATATCCTTAAATAATTTTAAAGCTTTATCTTTGTTTACATATATGTAAAAAGCCATATTCCCTATAAACACTCTCCAAGCTCTTATATTTCTATTTTCTCTGTATACTAAAAAAGACTTTCTAATCTTTTCTTTATAAGAATCTGTTACATCAAAAAAATCAGAAAATACAATTACATTATTTATTATTTTTTGTTCCTTTGGTTTAAACCAGTTTTTCTTATCTGGATGAGAAATATAACCCGCTTTTTTTATTTGATTTTCTATGTATTCTATATTTTTCTCTCTAATTATTTCCCCTGAGATTGTTATATCGTCAAAATATCTAGTAAAAATAAATTTATTCTTTTTACAAAAATTAAATATATTTTTATCTAATTTTTCCAAAGCCAGAGCAGATAAATAAGGACTTGTAGGAGAACCTTGTGGAATACTTTTATCTATTGTACAAATTTTAGTTAAAAGATTTGCACAATCTTTTGAAAAACCTAATTTACGAAAGATTTTTTTGACCGTTTTATATTTAACATTCGGGAAAAATTGCTCAATATCTAAATTAACTAAATAATAATCAGAATTTACTTGATGTCTACGAGCATTATCTAAAATTCCTTTACTCTTATCTAACCCATATACAGAAGGTAAGACTTCCTGTTTTACTAAAATTACATCAAGTATTTTCCTTTGGATAAGTTTTAGTTTTTTAACAGGAGGTTTTATTGGCCTTAAACCACCATTTTTCTTTGGTAGTTCTTTTAAAAAATACTTTTTAGAAAAATCACTATACAAAAAATTCTCTCTTACTTCGAGAAAGTTTAGTAACTTTTTTCTTGAATTATATATAGATTTTTCTTTATACACTGAGTATTAGTCTTTATTTATTTAACTCACGTAAAATGAGGTAAACAATCATTAAATTTACGTATTCCATAATTTAATGTGAGGGTAGAAAATAACAACCACCCAAGTTAAATTGTTTGTAAACGTTATTTTTGGTGTTCGATAGTCACCTCTCAATACCTTATATCTCTTATAAAGACTAACCTCTCAATGTATAAGGGGATAGACAGCTCTCTTTATGACACACATTATTCCTAATGAAAATCACACAGAGTATAGTCAATACCCAGAGACCTTTTTTTAAAAAAAGGTAAAAAATAAAAGCGGTCTTAATTTACAAACATAAGTTTATTATATCACTATTTTTTTAACTATCCAATTTTTAATTTTACCAAATTAGTTCTGAAGTATTAATCTAGGGAAATCTTTTAAAATACCACTATACTTCAAATCTCTTTTGATTTTCTTCCAGTTTAAAGTCCTGAACTTGTCTAACAGATGGAGCAAAAAAATTTGACTATGTTCAAGTCTTCATAATTTTGTTATTATTTTCGTATATAAGCTAATTTAAAGTTATTATGAAAAAAGAATTTAGTTTGATTGGGGTTTTAATAACTGTAGTAATTATCGTTGTTGTAATTATTTTTATTCCTAAAATATTAAAAGAAATAAATGGAGACCCTGAGTATTTCGAAGAAGAAAATAAAGTTACTAGAGAGGAAACTATTGGTTGGAAAACTTACAAAAATAAAGAGTATGGATTTGAATTAAATTATCCTAGCGACTATGTCGTCTTTGTTGGTTTTGAAGATGCTGAAAGTGAAGGAAATATTATTAAAGCTACCGAAGATAGTCGTAATTTCAGAATAGCACATAAAAGTATTGAAACAGATATAACTAAAGACCAACTATTAGTTGGGGTTCATAAATCAGAAATATCGTTAGAAGAATATTCACAAACAAGCGTTACAGCTAATTATATATCCCTTGAAACGAAAGAAAATTCAAATTATCAATATTTAGATATTTTAATGGCAGAAGGGATATACCCTGGCCCAGAACAGAAAAACCCTCAGAGGGTATGGATTGTAAAAAAAGGAAATACACTACTTAAAGTAATTTTTGAAGGTAAAAATGAAGAAATCTTTAAGCAAATTCTTTCTAAATTAAAATTTGATAATTAATACCACGAGTTCGAACGTCGCTTACTAGACAGAGCCAGCCCATATTCAAAACCATACTTTCTATATATCTCCACAAAACGGAGTATTTTGTTGATTTTTATATTACAAAATGTTAAAAATAAATCAGATTGAAATTTTAAGTAGTAAGTTAAATTCAAAAGGAGGGATAGAATTATGAAAATTGCACAATTCTTTTCACACGTGTTTAATTGGGATCAAGAACGCTAAGTAATTATATTTTTTAATCTTATACGAGAGGAGGTTATCATGGATTTAATTTTAATGGCGATAAATGCGGAAGATGTTGATAAGGTAACAAAGGCTATTCAAGCAGAGGCTCCTGATAGCCAACCTTATTTAGCTCTTGTAGTAATGGGGGCAAATCTTACTAAGTCAGATTTAATGGGGGCTGCTTGTGTTGGAATGCAAGCGGGAGGAAAAAGCTTTAAATTAATATAACCGCACAAAGAAAAACCAATCAATTTTTCTCTTGTGCGGTTTTTCTATTCCCTCTTCAACAAATAAAAAATCAAAGCTTTATTTAAGTAGCTGATTAAACATTGACTAATTTGATAAATAGTTATATATTTAAAATAGATTAATTTGTTATTTTTAAAAATCATTATTCAGGAGGAAGTTAAAATGAATTGTACTCAAAAAGATTGTTCAGGAACTGTTGATATCAACAAAGGCTTCTCAATAAGAACAAGCTGCCGTTCTTATTCAACAGCTTTTGCTTGTGACAAATGTGGGCGGCTTCATTTTCTTCGAGGTGATGAGGCTCATAAAAAACTTGTTGGTGTTACTCAACGAGGAGGAGCCGAGGCTTTTTTGATTGATGGGGAAATTGTCAACAAAAAAACCTCGTGTAATATCCACACTTCTATGAAACTAAAACGTTATTTCTACAAACGAAAACTCCGAAACACTAATTCTGATTACGGTACGGTAGCAGATAGTGTAGAGAAATGTCCAATTGGTAAGGTGGAGTTAATAGGAGCTGCGTGTCTAAGTGAAAGCTGCTGCAAAGGACACACGGACCATATGCAAATAGCGCCAGCACCAACCAGCTGGATAAAATGTGAAGCCACAACAAAATTGATGGAAAAAGATCCCTCCTTAGGACAATGGAATACATGCGTTGTGGAGTAACAAGAATCTACTATGATACTCTCAACTAAACAACCGCACAAAGAAAAACCAATCAATTTTTCTCTTGTGCGGTTTTTCTATTCCCTACCCAACAAAAAAACAACAAAATCTTAATTAAAACCTTAAATTTTGTTGTTTTTTATTATAAAAATATTCCCAAACCTTTTTCGTTATCCTTTTTTAACTCCTACCTTTTTCTTGGCAACTTTTTTGGAAGTAGTTGTTTTCTTAGGAGAAACCTTCTTTTTTACAACCTCTTTTTTAGCAACTTTTTTCTTAGGAGTCTTTTTAACTGACTTCTTTTCTTCCGTTTTATTAATTGCCTTCTTAAGAGAAATTGTATCAACTTCTTTAACCACTTTTTCAAATTTCTTACTTTTTGGTTTTTCAATCTCTTCAGCAACATCAAGATTTAGCATTTTAAGAATCTTGTCTAATTTAGTGTTCAACATCTCAAACTGAAACTTGTAGTTTGGGGTATCTTTAGCACTACCTTGGAATGACCTTTTATTATCAAAACGAGGTTTTGAATCCCTTCCTCCTCCACGAGAATCTCTTGGATTATCATCTCTCTTATCCTTAAAACAATCACTACAAAAAACGGGCTTACTGCCTGTTGGTCGAAAAGGAACTTCACAATTATTTCCACAACCACTACATACAGCCTTATGCATTGTTGGACGTTCTCTATCTCTCCCACTACTGAACCCTTTATTCCTACCCCTATCACCACCGAAACTTCTTCCGCCCCCTCCTCCATTAAATTTCTTTCCTTTGTTAAAATTACCCATAATTTAAAATATTATCTAATATAGGTAAATAGTATGCTTATTATCAATATAAAGCAATGATTTAGCAAAGTTAAACGAGAAAATTAAAGTCTTATATAAATATTAAATCTCAATCCTAAATTCAAAAATTATCTAACTAAAAAAATAAATTTTAATAGAATAAGTAACCTTCTCCAAATTTCTTTTTTAACAATTCATCAAATTGGAATAAAATAGATAATTTGATATTATATATAAACATAATATTAAATTTTTAAGATGAATATAAAAACAGCATTTTTCTTAGCTTTCATTTCGCTCAAACGAGGAAATAAAGGAACATTAGCCATGACAATTTTAATCATGACTCTTGCTTATGTTAATATTGTTTTTATTTCTTCTGTTTTTGGAGGAATAGTAGATGCTATCAATACCCAATCAATAGATAATCAATATAGTCATATAGTAATTGAACCAGAAATTGACGAAAAATATATTACAAATACTCGAGCAATAGATTCAATTAAAACTATTCCTGGAATTGTTGGGGTTTCTGCTCATTACATAGACAACCCTCTTATTAAATATGATGAACGCAAAGATAACAAAGATGTAAAAACTGGAAACTGGGTTTTAAAATCTATAGACGTCTCAGATGAAAAAACAGTTTTAAAAATTCATGAAGCAATGCTAGAGGGTTCTTATTTAGAAGAGAACGATAGAGATCAAATAATAATTGGAAAAGAAATAGCAGGTGGTTATGGTGGAAGCCTAGACCACCTAAGTCTTAATGTTTCAACTGGTGATGAAATAGATATATCTTTCAGAAACGGAATAAAAAGAACATACACAGTCAAAGGAATTTTTGGTACAAAAAGCACTCCTGTTGATCAAATGGTTTTTATCACAAAGAAAGAAATGGAATCTGTTTTAAATGTCCGCAACATAGCCTCAGAAATATTAATTAAAATTGAAGATGTAGGTAATGAAGATTATTATATAAATGAAATCAGACATCTGGGTTTGGTTCATGAAGATATCCAAAAATGGAGTGATTTAATGGGCTTCACTTCAAGTGCTAGTATGAGCTTTGCTATGATTAGCATAATCCTTGGTGTAATTGGAACAATTGTAGCTGGGGTTACGATATTTATTATAATCTTTGTAAGTGTCGTCAATAAAAGAAGGCAAATTGGAATACTGAAAGCTATTGGAATGAGAGATAATACTATTATTTTATATTTTGTTATTCAAGCTTTATTTTATGGAATAGTAGGTGTTGTTCTAGGAGCATCGTTTATTTTGTTTATCCTTCGCCCATTTTTTATATCAAACCCTTTAGACTTCCCTATTGGATGGGTGTCATTAAAAGTTACATTTGATATTATCAGAATAAGTAATATTAGCTTAATCGTAGCTGCGCTAATAGGTGGATTTTTCCCTGCATATCGCGGAGCAAGGGAAAGTATTTTAAAATCAATCTGGGGATAGTCTTCCCTTATAATTTATATATTTATGATTATTGAAGTAAAAAATTTAAAAAAAATATATGGAGGAAAAGTTCCCACACACGCCTTAAAAAATATTAATTTTAGTATTGAGAAAGGTGAATTTATTGCTTTAATGGGACGCAGTGGTTCTGGAAAATCTACTTTATTACACCAACTTGGATTGTTAGACAGACCTAGTGCTGGGAAAATTACAATAGACGGAACAAATTTAATGTCGTTTTCTAAAAAACAAAGTGCAAAATTCCGTTTAGAAAAATTAGGTTATGTATTTCAATCTTATGCTTTATTACCTGAGCTAACAGCCTTAGAATCAGTTTATTTACCTTTAATGCTTTCTAATATTGATAAAAAAGTATATATAAAAACAGCCTCTGAGATGTTAAAAAAGGTGGGGCTTGGAAATAAATTATATAATTTACCTAGAGAATTATCAGGAGGAGAGCAACAAAGAGTTGCCATAGCTAGAGCTTTGGTGAACAACCCTATAATTTTATTTGCTGATGAACCTACGGCTAATCTAGATAGTGAGTCTTCAAAAATTATCTTAGAATTATTTAAAAAACTTAACAAAGAACTTAAGCAAACTATCATTATGGTTACTCACGAACCAGATGACAAAAAATATGTTGATAGAGTAATTTGGTTAAAAGATGGAGAAATTCAAGAAGAAAGTTAATCATTTTTATATAAAATTAATCTTTAAAACAATCAAAATACTTTAACGGCTACGAAACTGTAGCCGTTAACTTTTTTATTAAACCCAAACAGGACTAGTCATAAAAATTAAATACTGCTATAATTTTACTTATTACTTAATTATTAATTAATCCAACTTAAATTATATGAAAACAAAAAATATATTTACCTTGTTATTTGTTTTTGCATTTTTACTAGCTCCTGCTTTTAGTAATGCTCAACAAGAACAACAAGGAATCCACGAAGCTGGAACAGGACTGGAAAACCCTGAACTAAAAGAAACGAACCAAGGCACAGGCCAAGCTGTTGAAACAACAGGAGCTTTACTAGGAGAAGGAAACCAAGGAGGAGTAGATGAAGAAGTCCCTTCTCAAGGAATTACTAGAAGAAACCGTGTAGCTAACGCTGTTCAAGAAATGGAAGGAATAGCAATAAGAAACGCAGGGCTAGGAACACAAATTAGAACTCTTGCTCAAAACCAAAACGAAAATCAAAACCAAATGGAAGATGCTTTACAAGCAGCACAACAACGAAGCGGTTTTGCTAAATTCTTAATTGGTCCAAATTATGGGCAACTAAAAGATGTTGAGGAACGCCTAGAAAACCACAACCAAAACCTAGAAGAATTAAAAGAATTAAGAAATCAAATTCAAATTTCTAGCGACCAAGTTTTACTAGATCAACAAATCCAAACAATGGAAGAAATAAAAGTTGAACTAGAAGAAGCTGTAGGAGAAGAACAAAGAGGTTTCTCTCTATTTGGTTGGTTAAATAGACTAATAGTAAGATAACAAATACCTTTAGATTTTATTAAAAAACACGGCTTAATTGAGCCGTGTTTTTTAATATTAACTTTTATTTTTAATAAGATAGTGTATAATACACCTATCATGGCAAAAAGAAGAACTGGTTTAGATAAAAAGAAAACATCTCGTTCAAAGAAAACAGTAAAAAGACTTACAATTAAACGAGAAATGTTAGCAAAAAGAAAAACTACTAAAAAAGGAAAGTAGTTTTTTAAAAACTTAAAAACCTGCACAAGAGTGTTGGTTGTTTTTATTGTCTTTTTAATAAAAATATGATAATCTACCGAACAGAAAGTATAAAGATCTAGAGCAGACCACTCGGCCACACTGCTCACGCGTTTTTATTGTAATCCGTACAAGCTATACGGCAAAAACGCAAAGATTGGCCAAGTCACCAAATTGTATAAGACTAAAGTACCGGCGAGGGAAACAGTCTGAGGGAAAGAAATTACCCGTACACACAAGGGAAAGACCTTGTGAAGCTGAAGACGTCTAAAGCTTATTGGTGGCTTTTTTCTTTGTAAAAATTATCTATCCAATAATTAGGTATATTTAAATTTATGATATGATTATATAAATAATCTTATCTAGGAATTTTAAATTTTGCCATAAATTACACAATTACTTACAACCTTAAAAAAGAATTACAATAAATAAATTACAACGCCTGCAGACAATTTAGACTCCAAACGCTGTAATTACTAGATACTTTTTGTGTATTTCCCCATAAATACTTTTTCTAAAACATCACTATTAGTAATATTTTCTGCCGTATCTTTAGCAACAACTTTTCCTTTATCTAGCACATAAGCCCTATCAGCAATACTCAATAAAGACTTGATATTATGCTCTACAATCATAATGGCTGTTTTACGATTTAAATTTATTTCTTTAATTTTTGCAAAAACTTCTTTTACAATTTTAGGAGATAAACCAAGAGAAGGTTCATCTAAAAGTAAAATCTTAGGATCTGTCATCAAACCACGAGCCAAAGCTAACATTTGTTGTTGCCCTCCTGAAAGCGTCCCTGATTTTGCTTTCCTTTTTTGTCTTAAAACAGGAAACATTTCCATAACTTCATTAATTCTTCTTTTTAACTCTACTTTATCACGAACAGTAAAACCTCCAATTTCTAAATTTTCCTCAACAGTTAGGTGAGTAAAAACCCTTCTCCCTTGCGGAACAAAAGCTATTCCTTTTTGAATAATTTTATGTGGAATTGGATTAATTTCATCTTCGTGCCACAACACTTTTCCTGATTTAATTGGAGCTAACCCAAATAAAGCTTTTAACACAGTTGACTTCCCTGCTCCATTTGGACCCATTAGAGCTACAATCTCACCTTCATCCAAAGCAATATCAACACCATCAAGAGCTTTAACTCCCCCATAATGCACCGCCACATTTTTTAATTGTAATAGGATTTCGTTTTCCATAATTAAAGTAAATTATACATTTAAACTATTTATTTACAAACAAAAAACTGCTCATGTAAGCAGTTTTTTGTTGTAAAAAAATTTTATCAGTTTATTTTATCTTAAAATTACCGGATTATTTCCATTAACTCTCTTTATAACAGGACTACCACCTACTACTTGACCACTTTCATTAAAATTAATTATATTTGAATATCCTTTATAATTTTTTATTTTTAACAAATATTCCTTAACCTCTTCGGAAGTTCTAGCTCCTTTTTTCATTGCTTCTAATATCAATGTAGTAGCATCATAAGCTCCTGCTGCGCTCAAAGCGAGCGGTTCTACACCAAATCTTTCTTCATATTTTTTACTAAAATCTTCACCTTTTTTGTTTTTTATAAAACTGGAATAAATCATTCCATTAGTATATTCCCCAAAACTTTCTAATAAAATGTTAGATTCTGCTCTAGCCAAACTTAAGAAAACAGGAGAATCAATTCCGAGTTCTTTTAATTGCTTATTGAAAACTCCTTGTCCATCATCTGTAGCAAATACAGTATAAATAACATCATACTGATTATTTTCTTTAATCTTAGTTAATTCTGTCCTAAAATCAGTTTGGTCTTGCCCTACTTTTACCTCTTCAACTATTTTTATATTATTATTTTTTAATAACTCATCCTTAAGTAAATTTATACTAGCCAATGCAAATGAATTGTTATGATAAATTATTATTATATTATTCATATCTTTATCCTCCATATATTTAATTTCTTCTCTTATCATATTTCGATTACTTGGTGTCATTGAAAAATAATAAGGAGACTTTGCCCAATCTAATTCTAAATTCATCCAAGGAGAAATAAACAAAGTTTCTGTCTCTTCTGAAATAGGGACTATTACTTCTCCAAACTCAACCCATTCAGGACCAACAATAACAGATACTTTATCTATATCAATTAATTTTTTAGCGGCTGATACTGTTGTTTTTAAATCTGAATTATAATCTTCTATTACATAATCAACATCTATTCCTGAATCTTCAATCGCCATTATAAAACCATTTTTTGATGCTTCCCCAGCAAAAGCCGCAAATCCTGTTTGTCCAAATAAACCTCCAATCTTAATCGGTTCTGTTGAAACTGGTTCACTTGGTTTATTAAAGAATCCAAACCAAATTATTACTATTGCCACAATAATTCCTATTCCCCAACTTAATTTTTTGTTCATCTTATTTTTTAATTTAATTATTAATAATATATTAGTTAAATAATAGCAAAATTGTTTTTTTTTGCAATAAACAGATTTATTCCCCCAAATAAGCTTCAACAACCTCTTTGTTTTCTAAAACTTCATTAGCTTTTCCTTCTGCTAATAAATGTCCGCTTTCCATCACAAAAACATAATCACAAAGTTCGCGAATTAAACTCATATCGTGCTCAATTAAAATAACTGTTTTACCTTGTTGTCTTAATTCTTTAATTATCTCTGAAATCAATTTCACCATTTCAGGAAAAAGCCCAGCAAAAGGTTCATCAAGGAAATAAATATCACTTTTTGTGGCTAAAACACGAGCCATTTCTAAAAGCTTTCTTTGTCCATATGATAAATTAATTGCTAATTCATTTTTCTTACCCCAAAGCCCCACTTTTTCTAAAACAACCTTTGCCTGTTCATAATGAAATTGTTTATATTTTTCAAATAAAGAACCTGAAATATTTCTTTTAGTAAGTACCACTAAAATATTATCTAAAACTGTCATTTGCTCAAAAAGCCTAATATTTTGAAAAGTCCTCGTTACTCTAAAAATTCTAATATCATAAGAATTAATTTTGAAAAGTTCCTTGGAGCCATTTACAAAAATACTCCCAGCGTCAAAAGGAAACATTCCTGTTAAAAGATTAATTAAAGTAGTTTTGCCTGAACCATTTGGACCAATAATCCCTGTTATTTTTCCTTTTTTAATCTCAATAGATAAAGAATCAACAGCCTTTACACCATCAAAATTCTTAGTTATTTTTTTTGTTTTTAAAACAGTACTCATATTCTAAATTTTATATTCCCCTTTTAATCCCTGTGGACGATATAACATTAATAATATTAAGATTAATCCATAAATAACTTGTCTCATTTGAGCAGCTATATCTGAAGGAAAGCCTACAAAACGCAAAGCTTCTGGCAATAAAATTAAAATTAAAGCCCCTAAAACAGCTCCTCTTAAATTTGCCAAACCCCCTAAAATAATAATGGTTAAAACAAAAATTGATTCCATAATATAAAAAGAAGAAGGATCTACAAATGTTATATACGAAGCAAAAAATGAACCAGCGATGGAAGCCATCCCTGCACTAATTACAAAGATTACCAATTTATAATATTGGGTGTTATATCCAAAGATTTGTATAGCTTTTTCATCTTCACGAATCGCTTTTAAAACTCTTCCAAAAGAAGAATTAACAATAAAAGATGACACAAGATAAACTAAAACTGCAAATATAATAGTAAGTATTAAATATGAAAAATTGGAAGAAAAACTAAACCCAAATAATTCAGGTTTTGAAATCCCAGGAATACCTAAAGGACCTCTTGTTAATTCCTGCCAATTAAGAAAAATACTAAACACGATTACATTAAAACCTAAAGAAGCTAGAGCGTAATAATCATCTCTAAATCTACTTAATACAAGCCCAATTAGGAAACTTATAATAACAGTCAAAACCACCCCCAAAACAATAGATGTAAAAAACCCAATACCTGTCTGCGTTAATAAAAGGGCTGTAGTATAAGCTCCAATTCCATAAAAAGCCGCATGGGTTACAGAAAGAAGTCCAGTATAACCAACCACAAGATTTAAACTAACAGCTAAAATAGTATAAATTGTAAATAAGATTCCTAGATGTATAAAATATTCCATAATTATTTTTTAAAAATTCCCCGTGGACGAAAAAGAAGAAACAAAATTAAAACTACAAAAGCAATAGCTTCTCGCCACTCTCCTGATAATTTCCAAATGCCAAAATTTTCAATAAAACCTAAAAAGAAAGCTCCCGCTACCCCACCATAAACATTTCCTACCCCTCCAATTATAGAAGCCACCACCCCTTTTAAAATCAATTTCATTCCCATTATTGGTTCAAGCCCAGTATCAAAACCAATTAAAATACCTGCTAGCCCAGCAATAGCAGAACCAATAAAGAATACATAAGCTATTATTTTATTTGTATCAATCCCAACTATCTTAGCGACTTCCTCATCATCACCAACAGCTTTTATAGCCTTACCGAACATTGTCTTTTTCATCATCCAAGCCAAAGCTAACATAATAACAATAGTAAACATCAAAATAATTAACTGTATTTGAGTAATTATTCCCCCAAAAATATTATAAGTATTTTGCCCTATATTTTGGGAAAGAGTTTGAAATTGACTAGAAAATAACATCGCTGTTACTGCTTGAATCACTGTAAACACACCTAATGAAGCAATAATCAACACAAGATTTGAAGCTTTTCTTTGACGAAGAGTTTGATATATAAATTTATTAATTAAGAAACCAATTAAACCAGCTAAAATAACTCCGATTAAAATACTCAGAAAAATATTCCATCCCAACATTTTCCCAAAATACAATACAGAATAACCCCCAACAACCGCCATCGTTCCATAACCTAAGTCAAAAAATTTAGAAACCCCAAAAATTAAATTAAAGCCCAAAGCAATCAGAGCGTAAATTGAACCAGCGATTATGCTATTAATAGTTAATTGGATAAAAATTTCCATAATTAAAATAAATTATACATCTAAATTATTTATTTACAAACAAAAAACTGCCTATATAAGCAGTTTTTTGTTTGTAAGCTTGGGATTTTAAAAATTATTCTAATTCAACAACCACTCCGTTTTTAATTTCTTTAGCTGAAGCTTCTGACCAAATAATCCCATCTTCCATAACATTTAATTCTCCCAAAGCTCCAAAGAAACTTTTAATTTTAAGTAATTCCTCAGCGATTTCTTCTGTCGTTGGTTTTGTAGAAGTTTTTTTAGACTCAGAAGCCATAACTATTAAATTTATTAAATCATAAGCATTAGCAGCTCCAAAAGAAGGATTTCTTTCATACTTTTCATTAAATTCACTATTGAAACTATTTAATGGACTTGCTGCACTAACAAACCAATTTCCTTCAAATAAATCTATTTGATCAGAAAGTTCAAAAGACTCAATAGCTGTAATAGGTATACTTATTCCGGCTTCTTTAATTTGCTTTGTTAATATTTCAACTTCAGGAGACTTTGTCGCTAAAAGATAAATTTCAGCACCACTTGATTTTACTTTTAATATTGATGATCTAAAATCTTTTTCTCCTTCATTGTGTACCTGTTCTGCTACTATTTCAATATTAGTATCTTTTATTTTATTTTTAAATTCATCAATTACAGCAACCATTCCTTGTTGATTCCATACAAAAATACCTACTTTTTTAATGCCCCTCTTTTTCAATTCCTCAACAAGAATTCTAACCTCCTCAGATGGTTGTGTCCAATGAATAAAATTATAATAACCTTCTGCTACATTAGAATCTGAAGCTCCTATATTTATATGAACTATTTTATTTTCTTCTGCGATAGGAGAAACAACGTTACCAAGATTAGAACCTAAAGACGAAATTACGGAAACTTTATCAATACTTATTAATTTATTCACAGCAGTTAGTGTATTTGTTGAATTAAATTGATCATCTTCAAATATTATTTCATAATTATATTTTGTATAACCAAGGTTTTCTTTAGCTAAAAGCATTGCGTCTCTAACTCCTTCTCCTAAAAAAGCAACATCTCCGCTCAATGGAATAGACACCCCTATTTTAATAGTTTCTTTTTCGCTAGGTATTTGATCATCTGCTTTATTCAAAAACCCAAACCAAATTACTACTGCTATAATAATTATTCCTACTATCCAATTTGTTGTTTTATTCATGTTTTTCTTGCCCGCTTAGCTTTAATGATTAGGGCTATTAATTATTAACAATTTTTACTCAACTTCAATAAACTCGTTATTCTCTACTTTATATAAACTATAAAGTTTATTTATAACATCACCGTTTTCATCAAATTCAATACGGCCTGTTGCTCCAACGATATCTGTTTTATAAATATTTTCTTTCACACATTCTACATCATTAAAATCCTTACATCGCTTGATTGCATCTACTAAAGTCAAAATATTATCATAAACATAATCAGAAAATGCCCCATATTCTTCTCCATATCTTTGTAAATGTGCATTTTTAAATTCTTGATATTCAGAACCTTCATATTGAGCAGTAAAAATAGCATAAATATCATCCAACATATCTGCAGGAACCTCCTCAAATAAAGAATCATTTTTTACACCCTCTGAACCAAAGATAGGAGCTAAAATATCTAACTCTGCTCTTTGTTTTAATAAACGGCCTACCTCTGGAAATATTCCAATAAGAACAATTGCTTCGGGTTCTGCTGTTTTAATTTTTGTTAACTGAGTTCTAAAATCAGTCTCTCCCAAACCAAAAGATTCTGTTAGCAAAATATTTCCTTCAAAATTCTTTTCAAATTCAGTTTTTAATCCTACTCCATAATCATTATTAATATAGATTAAAGCTATATTTTCATAATTATTATCACTAACTTTTTCAGCTAAAACTATTCCCTGATATATATCAGAAGGACTATCCCTAAAGGTATAATCTCCACATCCCGTTATCTCAGGAGAAGTTCCAATAGTCATCAAGATAACTTCATTTAAATTAGAAATGGGACACATTGCTAAAGTCTCTCCACTAGAAAAACCTAGAACATAATCAATATTATCTAAATTTATTAATTTCTGTAAAGAACTAACCGCTTTTGCAGGGTCAATTTGACTATCCTCAAAGATAACTTCAACATCAATACCATCTTCATTTTTAATTTTCTCAACAGCTAATTCAACACCTCTTTGAGCTGTTTGACCATAACTAGCAGCATCACCTGTTAGAGGTAAAATTACCCCAATCTTAATAGGCTCAGTTGAAACTGGTTCTGTAGGTTTGTTTAGAAAACCAAACCAAATTACTACTGCTATAATAATTATTCCTACTATCCAATTTGTTGTTTTATTCATGTTTTTTATTTACCCGATCATTTTTAAATGAATTAGGGTTATTTAATTGTTAATATATTAATATAATAGTATCAAAGTTCCTTGTTTTTACAACAACTAAATAGTAGTGTTCGGAGCCTGCCTACCTACAAGCAAGCTCAAAATGCTGTAATCACTAATTATTTTTAAATTTATGATATAATTTTTATTATTAAAATTAATCTTAAAACTTACCATGAAAAATATCATTATAACTTTATTAATTGTTCTTGTTGTCTTGTTTGGTGTTTATTTTCTAAATAAACAATTAACTTACGATATAGATACATCTCAAAACCAACCAATTATAGACAATACTATCCAACCTCAAAACAATGAAGGAGAAGAAGAAAATCCTCAAATTAATGAAAAAGAAAAAGAGCAGACTATTATAGGTAAATCTGTTGAAGGACTAGATATAACTGCTTATCATTATGGCGAAGGAGAAACAGAGATTCTATTTGTCGGAGGGATTCATGGAGGCTATGGTTGGGCAACATCACTTTTAGCTTATAAAACAATAGATTCTTTAAAATTAGACTCCAGCATCAACCCTGCTGAAATAAAAGTGACTGTTATTCCAACTCTAAACCCAGACGGATTAAATAAAATTATTGGAACTGCAGAACGATTTGAATTAGCTGATGCTCCTACAACAAACATAGATACGAGCGCAGGGCGTTTTAACGCAAACGAAGTTGATCTTAATAGAAATTTTGATTGTAATTGGGAAGCTACCAGCAAATGGCAAAATAAAACTGTAAGTGGTGGGACAGAAGCTTTTTCTGAACCAGAAGCTCAAGCAGTAAAAAATTATATAGAACAAAACAAACCAAAAGCTGTGGTAGTTTGGTATAGTGCTGGTGGAGGAGTTTATGCTTCAAGCTGTAATAATGAAATATCAGCAAAAACTCGTGCATTAACAAATATTTATGCTCAAGCTTCTACCTATGTGGGTTATGAAGAATTTGATTCTTACGCAATTACAGGAGACATGGTTAATTGGCTAGCTAAAGAAAACATTCCAGCAATTTCTGTTCTTCTTAGCACTCACAATGATATTGAATGGGAGAAAAATCAAGCTGGTATAAAAGCTATTATTAACCATTACAGCAACTAATAAATTAATTTTTTATGAAACAAAGAATTGGAGCAATTACTCTACTCATCTTACTTTGTGTGGGTTTATTTACATTTTATATTTTTCTAAATACCAAAGAAGAAGAAATTCCTGTTTTAGATAATTCCCCTAAATACACAGTAATTGGCTCATCAGTAGAAGAGCGAAAAATTGAAGCTTACACATTTGGAAAAGGAGAAACACACCTTCTTTTTGTTGGAGGAATTCATGGAGGCTATGAATGGAACTCTGTTCTTCTTGCCTATGAAATGTTAGATTATTTTAAAACAAATACTGAAATTATTCCTGAAAACATATCTCTAACAATAATCCCCTCTGCTAACCCAGATGGAGTTTTCAAAATAACAAAAAAAGAAGGTTTGTTTACAACAGATAATATTCTAGAAAATACCGATACCACTCAGGGGCGTTTTAACGCAAACGAAGTTG
>JAGLSI010000035.1 GCA_023135835.1 Minisyncoccota bacterium | reverse complement strand
ATATATGTTTATAGTGAGTCTGATTCTTATAAATTATTAGATTGCATAACCGTTACAGGAGTATTTGAGGATCCGACAAGTCTCTCAGAATATTCTACATGTTGTAATTGTGGGGATACATCTCCTTGTTTTAATGTAGATGAGTCGGAATATCCATTACAACCACATTATATTGATTCAATTAGAGAAGAAATAATTAAAGATTTAATAAGGTCAATTCAAATACCAGAGGATAAAGTTAATAATAGCACAGACTAATTTGGAGAGGATACATAAATTAAAAGGAGATTACGGGATAGGGGATTATTATAAGTATTATAAAAAAAAATACGATCATGATGACATTATTAGTCGTCAAACATATAATAAGATACTCACAGACTTTAACGCAGGTATAATAGATTTGGTGATTGAACAACATCTCATATTCTATATGCCTTTTTTGGGTTTAGAGATATTTATAAAGAAGGATAAAAGAAAACCTAGATTAGTTAATGGTAAGTTAATAAATAATATTCCTATAAATTGGAAGAAAACTAATGATTTATGGAATAGAGATAATGAAGCAAAAGAGAAAAAAATTCTTGTAAGACATAGTAACTCACATACATCAGGATATGTATTTAGAATCTATTGTAAGAAATTTAAATCAAGAATTAGACACAAAAGATTATATAAATTCAAACCAAGTAGAAAATTTCAAAGAACTCTTAGTGCCAGGATATTAGATCCTGATAAAGATAATTTTGATGCTTTCTTACTCTATTAAAAATAATAAATTATGAATACAATATCATTAAAAAATATACTTTGGAAGGTATTACGAAATCCTTTGGCTTCAGAATTAACTTATGAAGAAGCTGCTGAGTTTGCAATAGAAGCATTAAGATTACTTGGTGCTACTTTAAGTTTTGAAGATAAGGTAACTAATCCTCCACTAACTATTTCAAATTATAAAGTTGCTTTGCCTTCTACATTATTAAAAATTAGAGGTGCGCGACTTATTTTTAATTTAGATAATTA
>JAGLSI010000034.1 GCA_023135835.1 Minisyncoccota bacterium | reverse complement strand
GCCAAACCTTTTCTAGAACCATGAGTGGTTGTAAAGTATTCAATTGAAGTTAGCCCTTCTTTCAAACAAGAAATAACTGGATTTTCAATAGTTTCTCCCACAGTATTTTGAATCAAACCTCTCATTCCTGCCATTTGGGTAAACTGACCAATAGAACCACGAGCTCCGGAACTCCACATAATATGAGCAGATCCTTTTTCATCTAATGTTTCTGGAATAATTGCTTCAATTTGATTTTTTATATCATGCCAAATTTCAATATTTTTTCTAAGTCTTTCGTCTTCTGTTAACAAACCTTCATTATATTGACTCCAAACTTCACCTGTTCTATCTTTTCCTTCTTTTATAATCTCATCTTTCTTCTCAGGAATCATAACATTATCAACTCCCCATGTTACTCCAGATTTTGTAGCATATTTGAAACCAAAATCTTTAACTTTTCCTAAAATAGGAGCAACATTATTCATCCCGTAATGTTCAATTAAATCATTTGTTAAATTAGAAAGATCTTTTTTCCCTATACTTTTGTTAATAAAAGGATATTCTTTTGGTAAAATACTATTAAACAGTAATCTTCCTACTGATGTTTCAAACACCTCGTCGTTAAATTGAGAATATTTTTCACTACTAGTAGGTAAAACATTAATTTTTGCTTGTAAATCTATTTTATCAAACTCATAGGCAATAATAGCCTCATTTACTCCTTCGTAATAATTACTATCTCCTCTTGATCCATCAACTATTTTTGTCATCCAGTAACAACCTAAGGCTATATCCATTTTTGGATCTACAATAGGTTCCCCTGTTCCTGGTTTAAGAATATTTTTATCAGAAGCCATAATTTCCTTAGCTTCTAACTGAGCTTCTTCAGTTAATGGTAAATGAACAGCCATTTGGTCACCGTCAAAGTCTGCGTTAAAAGCAGCACAAACTAAAGGGTGAACTTGAATAGCCTTTCCTTCAACCAAAAGAGGTTTAAAAGCCTGAATCCCTAAACGGTGCAAAGTAGGAGCACGGTTTAACAAAACCGGATGTTCACGAATCACCTCTTCTAAAATATCCCAAACTTCTGGAGTTCCTTCTTCAATCAAACGACTTGCCCACTTAATATTGTGAGCTAATTCATCTTTTAATATTTTTGAAATTACAAATGGTTTAAACAATTCTAGAGCCATTTTCTTTGGCAAACCGCACTGGTGGAGTCTGAGAT
>JAGLSI010000033.1 GCA_023135835.1 Minisyncoccota bacterium | reverse complement strand
AATAAAATTAAAAAACTATTAATAGGCTATTAATAGTTTTTTAATTTTATTTATTCAATTTATTAACTTCTTTTTTATTTTTTGTTTGCCTATAATAAAACATGAACACAAAGAAAAAAATAAGATAAATTCCACACATTAACCAAAAAGGAAAATACGGAACCTTAACAGAGGCAAAAGGAACTTTTGCAAATAATTCTACAACTTTTAATTCGTATGATAATAAGAAATGTGTAACATACGAAAAAGGCAGAGCTAAACCTACCCAAACAAAAGCAATTAAGCCTGTTAAAAATCCGAATAACATTGTTACAGGTACAAACATTAAAACCAAAAGATTAACTATCACAGCCACAAGAGATAATTCTCCCATCATATATAACAAAAGAGGTAAAACAAAAATCTGAGTAGAAACTGTAGCTACAGCTGACTCTCTTAAATAAAACTTTTCGGGAATAAAAACTAAATATTCTGAGACCTTAGGTGATAATACTATTAAGCCTAGGGTTGCCATAAAAGATAATTGAAAAGATGGATCAAAAATAACAATCTGAGGATTATGTAACACCATAATAAAAGCGGCAAAAAACAAAGCTCGTGTAACTTCACTTGTTCTTCCTGTGGCTCGTGCTAAAACAACCAATAAAGCCATAATTGAAGCTCTCACAATGGTAGCGGAACCTCCCACCATAACTGCAAATAAAATAATACTAATTGAGCCTAAAAATAACCCAAACATCCTAGGAAGAAACATAAATAAGCCCATCATAAAATCCGCAATAATACTTACGTTATATCCAGACAAGACTATAATATGAATTAACCCAACCTTTCTAAAATCTTCTTGCAAGTCCTCTCCTAAAGACTGTTTCACTCCTAATAATAAACCGCCTAAAAGAGATGACTGTGGTTCTGGAATTATTTCTTGAATCTTTTGCAAAAAAGAACCTTTAATCCAAAAAAGTTTTTCTTTTAAAGAATTCCCATTTCCAATAGAAATTAATTCTGTTTTAGGAAAATACATTGTATAAAAAATATTATCTTTAGCTAAATAATTAATATAATCAAAAGACCTTCCGTTTTCAGTGTTAAAGTTTTCTGGCTCTTTCAATACCCCCGAAACCGTAATTTTCTCACCATAATTATATATGGGGTAATGAGGAACAGTTAATAAAACTCGTATATTATAATCAGTATCAAAAACAGTGTCTCCAAGTTTTAAAACTTTTAAAGTTATTTTTGTATTATTTTCTCTTTGATCTAATTCATCAACGATAACTCCTTGTAACAAAATTTTTTCATCTAGGTGGGCTTGTAACACACTCATGTGTAACATTTGGTTTGAAATAGAACATCTTAAAAAACCTAAACCAAAAAATAGAAGAAAAAAGAATAAAAAAATAAATAAACGAGATTTTTCTTTTGAAAAATCTCGTTTATTTAATAAGAATAAAACCACGCTCAAAAAAATTAAAAATAAAGGAAAAATTACCCCTAAATCCAAAAAAGAACATAGAGCTACTCCACAAATAAATGAAAAAACTGAAAAAGGGAAATAAGAAAAGTCCATTAACTTAATCATTTGCAATTTAAAACTTCTAACCTATCTACTGATAGGTTTCATTA
>JAGLSI010000032.1 GCA_023135835.1 Minisyncoccota bacterium | reverse complement strand
TTGCGACTGTAAGGAGCAACTATGAGCCGTGTCCCGCGGCACTTAGTGAAATTAGAGTGAACTTTGTGAACGAATAATTTTACTTAGTGACCGTCAGGACGAAACCACCATCTCCACTATAATTAAAAAACTAGCTTAATGCTAGTTTTTTTAATTATCGTAAAGAAATAGGTGGCGAGAATCGAAAGACAGAAGAAAATCCGAGATTTTCTGAGTCGGGGTCGCGAACACTTAGTAGATTTTGAGCCTGCCTGCCGGCAGGCAGGCGTTAGCGAAAAAATATACTTAGTGATTTGTGGCCGATTCCCACCTTAATGATAAAGTAACACCAGATAAATTTCTACCACAATAAATTTTACTTAGTGACCGTCAGGACGAGACCACCATCTTTCCATAGCAATTTATTTTTAATCTAAAAATAAATTTCCGCCTCCACAATTTGACAATATTATCTAAATACACTATATTACCAATAGAAGTTTGTATCTTACAATGAATTACAACAATTGAAATGGAGAATAATTATGCCTTCAGATTATCAAGAAGCACTCGTAAAATTGATAGGGAAAGCTATTTTAGAAGATATGTTCTCTGTTGACCTAACTAAGGTCATATCTCCGCAGGGAAAAGTTATTAACCCAAAGGCTATTACTGTAAAGATGAGCAGTCCTGAAATAAGTCTATGGGGACTTATCTTAGAGCAAAAAAAACTAATAACTAACTTACACAAACAATACGAAAAAACCGATTTCATAAATAAACAAAAAATGCTTTATCTCAAAAAGAAAAGAGTAGAAGAAAAGCGTGACGAATTAACAAAGTTATTGTTAACCCTGATAAGGATTCGTCTTGGAGAAAAACAGATAGCTTTGAGGGAAAACTTCCAAATTGAAATAATCCCAGAAAAACCCTCAGAGAACATCGTTGTAAACTCTTATGAAGAATTTTAGACATAAAAATGGAACGGTAATTCTACGCCTAAAAATTCCTTCAAAAGATCACACTCCCTCAGTTTTTGTTAGCTGAGGGAGTGTTTTTATTGACTTTTATCATACTAATCAATATACTCAATTTAGAAGTTTGTTTATATTAACTACTAAATTGGAGGTAGGAAAAATGACTCAGGAAGAAGTAGTAGAAAAAATCGCAGAAAATATTGCACTTAATAGTATAGAAGAGAGATTAACTGAAAACCTCAAAGAAAACCGAGATGGGACTTTACTTTGGATAAAGCAAAGCCTAGATATGTGGTTAACCAACTTAATCCTTGAGTTAGGTGGAAGTTTTGGTTGTTATGATATGCAGGAGTTGGCCGAATCAATCCTCTGCAAACTGGAGGAAAAGTTCTGTGAATGATAGTATATTAGGAGGAGAAAAGATAGTATCTTTTCTCCCTCTTATTTTTTAAATATCTAAATAAAATTAAAAACACCAGTCTTTTCTGACTGGTGTTTTTAAAAAAGTATTTTATTTTTATTTCTTTTTCTTTCTTACGACCTTCTTCTTCACCACTTTCTTTTTAACTACCTTCTTCTTTACTACTTTTTTCTTTACTGGCTTCTTAGCTACTTTTCTTTTAGTAACTTTTTTTACTGTTTTTTTAGCAGTCTTTTTTGCCACTTTTCTTTTAGTAGCTTTTTTGACCACCTTTCTTTTAACAGCTTTTTTTGTTTTAACCATAATTTTTTATAATTATTATTTAAAAGTAAAAATAAAAACGACCAACTTTTATTTTT
>JAGLSI010000031.1 GCA_023135835.1 Minisyncoccota bacterium | reverse complement strand
ATGAAGCAAGCATATAATTCCATCGTTCGGATTATATAAAAACATATTATTACATAATCGTTTTTATAAATCCTCACTTGAAATTATGGAAATTAAAGATATAGAAAACTTAGCAAATTTATCTAGGATAGAATTATCTGAAGATGAGAAAAATGAATTATTAGATGAGATGGATTCAGTCTTAGGTTTTGTAGATCAAATTCAAGATGTAAAAATTGAAGATTTAAAAACAGAAGCAGGAGAATTAAGAAATATCATGAGAGAGGATAACAACCCTTATGTAGGTGGAGAATTTACTGATGAGATCTTAGCTGAAGCTCCTGACACTCAGGATGGATTTGTTAAAGTAAAGAAGATATTGTAATGAATATAGATTTAAAAAGTTTAACTATAAATAAGGCGCATGAATCTATGAAAAATGGTGATTTTACTGCGCAAGAATTAGCTCAAGCTTATTTAGATAACATTAATCCAGAATTAAATGCATTTATTGTTATTTTTGATGATGTTTTAGAACAGGCTAAGATGGCTGATGAGCGATTTAAAAATGGAACAGCAGAATTATTGACTGGAATTCCAATAGCAATTAAAAATAACATTTTAATTAAAGGAAAAAAAACAACGGCAGGTTCTAAAATTTTGGAAGATTATAATGCAACTTATGATGCTACTGTAATTACTAAATTAAAAAAAGCAGGAGTAGTCTTTATTGGAGGAACTAATTTAGATGAGTTTGCGATGGGAAGTTCTACTGAAAACTCAGCTTATGGGGTAACTAAAAATTCTTATGACTTAGAAAGAGTTGCTGGAGGTTCTTCAGGAGGCTCTGCTGTAGCAGTAGCTTCCGATATGGCTTTAGCCGCCTTAGGGTCAGATACAGGCGGTTCTATCCGCCAACCTGCTAGTTTTAATGGTATTTTAGGCTTAAAGACTACTTATGGGCGGGTTTCTAGAAGTGGGGCGATAGCAGTGGGTTCTTCTCTTGATCAAATCGGACCTTTTGCAAAAAACATAGAAGATATAAAAATAGTTTATGATTGCATTAAAGGAGAAGATAAAATGGATAGCACCACTTTAAAAGAAAAGAATATTAGTGAAATAGAACAAAAAATTAATTTAAGTAAAAAAATGACTATTGGAATTCCGAGACATTTTTTAAAAGAGGGAATTGATAGTGATGTAATGGAGAAATTTGAAGAATCTATTCAAAGTTTTAAAAAGAAAGGTTATGAAATAAAAGAAATTGAATTACCTAACATTAAATATTCTTTAGCCGTTTATTATATTTTGATGCCAGCAGAAGTATCTGCTAACTTGTCTCGTTATGATGGAGTGCGTTTTGGCCTTAAGAAAGAAGGAGAGAATCTTTTAGAAGATTATATGAAAACTAAAGGAATTGGTTTTGGAAAAGAAGTTCGTAGGAGAATTATTCTAGGAACATATATTTTATCAGCAGGTTATAAAGATGCTTATTATAACAAAGCTCAGGCATTAAGAGAGATTATAAGAGAAGACTTCAAAAAAGCTTTTATTGATGTAGATGTAATTTTAGTTCCAACTACACCGACTCCTGCTTTTAAGATAGGTTCTAAAGGGAGCGATCCTATGCAAATGTATTTGGAAGATATTTTTACAGTGTCTTCAAATGTAGTAGGAAACCCAGCTATTTCTGTACCTATGGGCTTTGTTGATCGTGATGGAAAAAATTTACCCGTTGGTTTACAAATTTTAGCTCCGCATTTATATGAAGAGGCATTGATTAAAGTTTCTACTGACTTTTTAAATTAAATAAAGATAAACTAAACGGCTCAAAAAAATGAGCCGTTTAATATGGC
>JAGLSI010000030.1 GCA_023135835.1 Minisyncoccota bacterium | reverse complement strand
ATATCATAATAAGAATTTGGTTAAAAAAAATGAAAATGTGTTAGTATTTAAATGATATGAAAATCTATTCTTGGAATATTAATGGAATAAGGGCGTGGCTTAAGAAACCAGAATCCCAAGTTTTTTTAAAATCAGGCAAAGCTGATATTTTGTGTTTGCAGGAAGTAAAAATTTCAGAAGAATCCAGAGCCAAAGAATTTCCCATTAATTTAGCAGGAGAAAGTTTTTTCAATGAATTAGGGTATATGGAATATTGGAACTCAGCCCAAAGACCTGGCTATAGCGGAACTCTAACCCTAATCAAAAAACACTTAGTACCCCTGCTACTAAGTCATAAAAATGGGATGGGGATTGGCAAATTTGATGTTGAGGGGAGGATGCAAACTCTTGAATTTAAAGATTTTTATTTAATTAATAATTATTTTCCAAATTCTAACCACGAACTTTCAAGATTGGACTATAAAATTGAATATAACCAGGCTTTGCATAAATTGGTTAAAAAATTAGAGAAGAAAAAGCCTGTGATTATAACAGGGGATTTAAATGTGGCTCATAATGAAATTGATTTAGCACGACCAAAAGATAATGTAGGGAATTCAGGATTTACGAAAGAAGAACGAGAATGGATTGATGAGTTTTTGAAGGCAGGTTTTGTGGATACTTTTAGAGATTTACACCCTGAAAAAGTTCAATATTCTTGGTGGTCATATAGAGCCATGGTTAGAGAAAGAAATATTGGTTGGAGAATTGATTATTTTGTAGTATCAAAAAAATTAATGAAAAAAATTAAAAAAGCTGAGATTCATGATGAAATAACAGGTTCAGATCATTGTCCTATTTCAATTGAAATTTAATGATATAATTTATATATGAAAATTAATGTACTAAAAGCTAAAAAAGAAGATTATCAAAGTTTTTTGAAAATATTTAAAGAAAGTGAAGTAAAACATCGCTTAGGAATTCCTTGGAGATATAAAAAACCAACATCAGAAACTTTTTTAAAAAAGGATTTTGAAAAAATGCTTAAAGATAAAGATTGTAAATTTTTTTTAGCAAAAAAAGAAAAAGAATTGGTAGGGTATATTATTATTTATAAAAAAGAAACACCTAAAACTATTATATTAAAACCAAGAAAGATTATTTTTATAAATGATTTGTCTGTGAAAAAAGGTCAAAAGAGAATTGGTATTGGATCTTTGCTTATGAAAAAAGCAGAAAGCTGGGCTAAGGAAAATAAAATAAATGAAATTGAGTTAAATGTTTTTTCTTTTAACGAAGAAGCTATTAATTTTTATGAGAAAGGGGGTTATAAACCTTATACTCAAGTAATGAGGAAAGTAATTAAATAAATTTATATAATGACTAAGAAAATATTAAAATCAACAAGAGATGGTTTTGGAGAAGCTCTTTTAGAATTAGGAGATGAGAATGAAAATGTAGTGGTTTTGTCTGCTGATTTAACAGAGTCAACTCGGGCAGATAAATTTGCTGAAAAATATCCAGAAAGATTTGTACAATGTGGGGTAGCTGAACAAAATATGGCGTCAGTAGCATCAGGGATGTCTGCAATGGAAAAAATCCCTTTTATAACTTCTTTTGCAATATTTTCTCCAGGACGAAATTGGGAACAAATACGAACAACTATTGCCTACAATAATTCCAATGTAAAAATAATTGGTTCCCATGCTGGAGTTGTAACTGGGGCTGATGGAGGAAGTCATCAGGCATTAGAAGACATTGCTTTAATGCGAGCAATTCCAAGAATAACTATTTTTTCTCCTGCAGATTTTGAAGAAGCTAAAAAATTAACCAAAAAAGCAGTTCAGATTGAAGGTCCTGTTTATATTCGCTTATCTAGAATGGCAACTGAAGAAATAGATTTTGAAAGTATTTCTCAAGAAGAGAGCATGTCTTCTGGTGAGGTAGGTATTGCGATTATGGCAACAGGGCATTTAGTAGCTCAGGCAGTTAAAGCTTCTCAAGAATTAGAAAAA
>JAGLSI010000003.1 GCA_023135835.1 Minisyncoccota bacterium | reverse complement strand
GTTCGAGTCCTACCATTCGCACTAATAAAAAAAGAGTGTTCCTTACAGGAACACTCTTTTTATTATCCTATATACTCAAATCTTTTAACCATCTTCCCATCTCTTTCTATGGTTTCTATAAACATGTCTAATGGTCTTACCCACATAGTATCAGACCCTTCTCCTTTAACTGGATCAGGATGATTATAAACAACCATTTTTTCTAAATTTTCACTATCTAAAGCAATTCCAATAACTTCTACTTCCATACCTTTAAAATGCTTATATTTTCCTAATTTTAAATCTTCCACTATTTTTTGTTTTCTTGATTAAATTTTTCAAATAATTCTTCTAAAGAAATCTGAACTGAATCTTCCCCATCTCTACTTTCTAAAGTTAATTTGTTGTTTTTAATATCATCATCTCCAACAACAACAAAATAAGGAACTTTTTCATTTTTTGCTTCCCTAACTTTTTTACCAAAATTATTATCTGAAGTATCTATCTCAGCCCTAAAATCTTCTTTTCTTAATTTCTCAAAAATATTCTGAGCATATTCATTATGCTCATCGGCTACTGGAATAATTTTTACCTGAAGCGGAGCAAGCCAAAACGGGAAATTTCCTCCATAATGCTCAATAAGAATAGCAATAAATCTTTCTAACGAACCTAATAAAGCCCTGTGAATCATTATAGGTCTTTCCTTACCCTCTTTTCCTTGATAGGTCATGTCAAACTTTTCAGGTAAATTAAAATCAAGCTGAATAGTGGTTAGTTGCCACTCTCTTCCAATTGAATCCTTAATTTTTAAATCAATAGCTGGACCATAAAATTTAGCTCCCCCTTCTTCCACTTCATTAGGAATACCAAATTCTTTAATTATTTCTGTTATTATTTTTTCAGATGAATCCCAAATCTCATCTGTCCCTAAATACTTATCAAGTTTTGGGTCTCTTGTAGCAATATAAGCTTTTATATTTTCTTTCTTAAATCCAAATTTTTCTAAAATATCTATAGTGAACTTCAATACTTCTCTGTATTCATCAATGAATTGATCTTTACGACAAATTATATGAGCATCATCTTGGGTAAAACCTCTCACCCTAAGCATACCTGCTAGTTCTCCAGATTTTTCATATCTATAAACAGCACCTAATTCATTCCAACGAAAAGGAAAATCTCTCCAAGATCGTGGGCTAGATTTATATATTTCAACATGAAAAGGACAGTTCATTGGCTTTATATAATACTGTTCTCCATCAACATCCATAGGAGAATACATCATCTCTTTAAAATTTTTCAAATGACCTGAAGTTTCCCATAATTCTGATCTTCCAATATGAGGAGTATAAACAGCATCATATCCACGCTGTCTGTGAAATTTTCTCCAAAAAGATTCTATCACTTCTCTTGTTTTAGATAATTTTGGATGCCATAAAATTAATCCTGCTCCCACCTTCTGGCTAATACTAAATAAATCTAATTCTTTTCCTAATTTTCTATGATCTCTTTTTAATGCCTCTTCCATCATTTTTTCATAATCTTTCAACTCTTCAGGGCTCTCAAAAGCTACTCCATAAATTCTTTGGAGCATTTTATTTTTATCATCACCTCTCCAATAAACACCTGAAATTTTATTTAGCTTAAATGCTTTCGGATTAATTTTACCAGTAGATTCTAAATGTGGACCATTACACATATTAATAAAATCTCCTTGTTGATAAAAAGAAATTTCTTTTTCTCCTCCTTCCTTTAATTCTTTAGCTAGCTCAAGAGTATAAATATATTTTTTATCTTCTAGAAGTTTAATTCCTTCATCAATAGGAAAAACTTTTTTTTCAATAGGCAAATCTTTATTGATAATTTTTATCATTTCCCTGTTAATTGTTTTCAAATCTTTATCGGTAATTTGCACCTCAGCGTCAAAATCATGATAAAAACCATTTTCAATTACTGGACCAATCGCAGGAATAGCACTATGCAGTTCTTCTAGCGCTTGCATTAAAATATGCGCTAAAGTATGGCGCATTTTCTCTAAATTTTCATTTTGTTCTTTTTCCATAAATTTATTATATAACACAAGATAAAAAAAACAACCAACTTATACTTATATAAAATGGATTTTGGCAAAGCCAAAATCCATCCTTAAATCATAAACCCTAAATCTTATCTCTCAAATCTATTTCTAAACTTCACAAAGACCAGCAACACAAGCCATCTCTTTTGAACCCTCAGTTTCATCTTCTTTCTCGTAAGTAACAATTTTAGAAAAATCTACCCCTTTAAACCTCTTCAACATATCCTCATAAGTTTTTACATCTGTTTCTTTAAAAGGAGCTAATTGATACACAAAATCATTTCTAGGCAAAAAAGATAAACCACCTACTATATCCCAATTACTATAAACCCAATCGGCAACTTCTATCCATTCGTTATCACTAACTGAAACAGTTACTGAGGGATTGTGTTCTGTGTAATATCTTTTAACCATTTCCCAATGCTTTAATTGGTCCATAGCGGTTAAATCATTTTTAAATAATTTTGAGTCAACAGGAGATTTAACAGGAAATTCAAATACATAAGTATTAGCATTTTCTTTTGATTGCCCGTTTTCAGGCTGATAAGGAACACCTTGGTCTCTTAACATCTTAAATAATGAATCTGTGGAAGAAATTCTTATTCTTCTAATATAGTATTTTGAATGCCTGGGATGCATTCCTGAAGCACAATCTACTAATTGTGATACTGTTCCTGAAGGTTTAACACAAGTAGTGCTGGTAGCAGGATTAATTCCAAATCTTTTAGAGTATTTTTGGTTGGACTTAATTACATGATTTTTTAACTTTTCTAAAACTTTTACATCTTGTACAGCCTTACAATCCCAATGCCCTGTAATTGAAACACCCAATAACCTCTCTTCTTCACAATTCTTTTTCCAATCTTTAGATAAATAATCAAAATGAGTCAAAGTAGCCTGATATGTTCCTAGCAATGTAGCTATTTCTGCTTTTTCTAATAGTGTTTTTAAAGTATCTTCAGAACGAGCCACCAACTCACTTAAATTACAAAATTGTTTTGATCTAATATTAATTTCTCCACAAGGGTTTACCCCAAAGTCTTCCATATGATTTTTAAAAATCTCTCTTCTTCGTTCTGGTAATTGTTGTTCTAAAGAACTTCTATTAAAAATACCTCTTTCCCCTGCTCCACTTTTCATTAAAGCCACCCACTCATCCATGAAATCAGCAGTACTTGGTTTTTCGTTATAAGCAGTAGAGTTATTAGCCATTGTCCTTTGACTATTATTTAAATAAAATTGTCCATTTTTAGCAAACCTCATTTCATTATCATCTAAATCAGAAAGAGAAATTAAAGCCGTTCTTCTTACTCCTCCAGAAACAACCACTTCTCCAATTTTACAAACAATATCATGCACATCTAAATTACTTAATCTTTTCCCATGCATTTTCAAAACTCTTTCTCTAGTAAAATCAATTAAATTTTTCAAAGGATCTGGTCCTGAACTTTTTCCTCCCATTGTTACTAACTTCGCCCCTTCTGGTCTTAATTGGGAAAAATCAAAACGAACATCTTCACCATCAAACCAAGTTTTTAAACCATGAACAAATGCGTTAGCCCACCCTTCTTTAGAATCATCAACTACAAAAGCCTTTCGCATTTTTAATTTACCATTATGAATTTTAATTTGAGGAAGCTTTTGAACATTATAACTTTCAGCACTAAACCCTACTCCACAACCACACATTGATAAATACATAATTTCTCCAAAATCTTGTAGTCTTGAAGGGGCAATATAAGAACAATTATAAGCGGCTGCATTACATCTACGAGCAGCTTTTCCAGCACTCCAAAACAACCTCATAGACGGCATTGATTTTTGATTTAAAATAAATTCTCTTACTTTTTTATATTCAGCTGGTTTTAATTTATCTCCTAAATTCTCTTTCATAAAATCCACATACCTATCAACTGTTTCTATCCAAGTCTCTCTTCTTCCTTCTCCTTCTATCCATTTTGAATAAGAACGATAATAAACAAATTCCGCTAAAGGATTTTTAAAGTATTTTTTCCCTTCTTCTACTAATTTTCTCACCTTTTCTGGAACTTTTACCCCTTGTTCTCTTAACTTTGCTCTTTCTTGCCTATATAAAATATATCCTTTTACCGTCCTAACATAGTCATTTTGAACCAATTCAGTTTCAACTGAATCCTGAACCCCTTCTACTGTTGGAATAAAGTTTTTATATCTTTTAGAAATCTTTACCAAGTCTAAATAAACTTTATTTGCAAGTAATTCTGATTCTCTCTCTGATCCCTCACCTGAAGCCAACATTGCTTTATAAATCGCATTTACAATCTTATCTAAATTAAAATCTATTACTGAACCATCTCTTTTTTGAATTTTTTTCACTAAATCTTGTTTTTTTGCTACTTTTTTTGTTGTTTTAGACATATTCTTTACAGTTTTTACTAGAAATTAATAATTTTTTATTTACTTTCTTATTTTACATGAAGCGCCAACAAAAAAACTGTGGATAAACCAAAACGATACATCTAGGTAAAAAAGTAAAGTTTTACACCATAAAAAGCCTTGTTTTTGCTACTTTATAGTATAATTATATAAGAAATAGCTTTTATTAATTAACAACTAAGTTAAAGGTCTATAAAGTCTGTAAAGTCCCTAAAATTAAAAAATTTTCTTTGCAAATTTTTTCAAGACTTTTGACTTTTGACATTAAGGACTTTTGACTAAAATTTTATGTTACATAATTTTACTTTTAAGTGGTGGCAAGCTGCACTTTATGAAGTGTGTGTAGTTTCTATTGGAATTATCATAGGTTCTTATTGGTCAGAATTTTGGCTAAATTGGACAAATATTCTCTGGTTCACATTCGCTATTCCAGGAATTTATGTTTTGTATATATATTTTAAACAACAATAGAAAAACATATATAAGTTACATAAGTAAAAAGTGTCGGCTTTAGCCGACACTTTTTACTTTATAAAATCTATTTATCTAGTATAATAAAAAGAATATTTTATGGAGAGATGGCTGAGTGGTTTAAGGTACTTGCTTGGAAAGCAAGCGTGGGGGAAACTCCACCGCAGGTTCGAATCCTGTTCTCTCCGCAACATCGTGCTAGCACGAAGAACTAAAAAATATGAAAATACTAATTTTTACAGAAGGAACAATAATCATGCACAAAAATGCAACAGGTCATACTCGTGATGAAATTGTTAAACAAGTTGAAAATAAACGAAAATCTGTGCATGATTATAAATCATATATTCCTATTGGCAATGCAGTTAAAAAATTGCAGAATTGGAAAAATGATAATGCAGAAATTTTATATCTGACTTCTCGTAGAAAATCAGAAGAAATCAAACAAATACAAAATGTTCTCGAAAAATACAAGTTCCCAGATGGTCAATTGTTATTTCGTCAAAAAGATGAGAGATACAAAGATGTTGCTGAAAGAATCACACCAGATGTTTTAGTTGAAGATGACTGTGAAAGTATTGGCGGAACAAAAGAAATGACGATTACTTATGTTAAAGATGAAATTAAGGAAAAAATTAAATCTATTCCCATAAAAGAATTCGGCGGAATTGATTATTTGCCAAATAATATTTCAAAATTAGTAAACCTATAGAGACTAAAGGTGCACGAGGATCTTTCGATTATTAGTCATAAAAAGATTAAAACTGCCTTACAGGGCTTGATACCCAACGGTTCCAGCACGAGGTTGCCCGCAACAAAAAATCTAACGGCTACAGTAGCGTAGCCGTTAGATTTTTCACTTTCTCTAACTAACTAAAAAGCTAATCCCTAACAAGCTAACTTATCGTCTCCCTGCCTCCAAAATCGGCAACCCTGCTTCTGTAGGAACATAAATTACCTGCATTTCATTTGTCTGAAGACCATTTATCCAAAGATATCTTAAATACTCCTCATTCCCTTCCAAAGATCCAGCTACAATATCATTAGCCTCAGCCACACCCTTGGCTCTTTCAACTTCCGCCTCTGCTTCTAAAATTGCTGATTCTTTTTTAGCCCTTGCTTCTTCAACAGCAATTTGACGACTCCACTCAGCTTCTTTAAACAAAGCCTTTCCGTTTAATTCTTGTGTCCATACTTTATACTGAGGAATTGC
The DNA here is from genome assembly GCA_023135835.1 of Minisyncoccota bacterium. GTDB lineage: Bacteria > Patescibacteriota > Minisyncoccia > Phycocordibacterales > UBA12079 > JAHITU01. Next base: position 35,610 of record JAGLSI010000003.1, on the reverse strand, counting down.
CCAAAGCAAAACCAAAATAAAAATAACAACCGCTCCAATCCCAAACATAGATAAATTTTTTGTATTATGCATAATATTTTTTGTTAATTAATAATTATTTCCCTTATTCATACAAACCTGTTTTACAATTATAAACAACTATCGTGTTTTTGCCTAACCTACTTTTTGCTCTATACATAGCCTCATCAGCTTTTTCCACCAAAGCAATAATATCTTCTTTATTTTCTATACAGTTATCAATTACATCTGTTATTCCAAAACTAACACTTAATTTTTTGCCTCCAACTTCTAATAATTGAATTTTCTTTTTTATATTTTCAGCAATCTCAACAGCTTTTTCAGAATTAACCCCCACCAAACCAATTATAAATTCATCTCCTCCCCACCTAGCAACTATATCAAATTTTCTTACTGATGATTTAAATACTTCTGCCATCATTTTTAAAACTTCATCTCCTTTAGAATGACCACACTTATCATTTATTTTTTTCAAGTCATCAACATCAATAAAAATTAAAGAAAAAGCTTCTAATATAATCTTTCTTTTATCTTGCTTATTTTTTAATTTACGACCTTCATCTATAATTTTATCAACCTCTGCCATAAAACCATGCCTATTATAAAGCAAAGTTAAAAAATCTCTTTGATATAAAGAAGAAAGCTCTTTTATCTTTTCATCTTTATCTAATATTATTTTCTTAAGACTCTTGATTTCATTTTCTAATTTTAAAAAATTATATTTTTCTAAAACAAAATCTTCCTTAATTTCTTTATTTTTATTTTCCATATTTAAATCTATCTTCTTCCTAACAAAGCATTAATTCTTTCCTCTGTTGGAGGATGGGTCATAAACATCTTAGCTAAAAAACTAGTTCTTTTTCTTTGCCCGACAGAATGTTTAGAGTTCTTTTTGTATGGATTAGAAATAAATATATGAGCAGTAGCTCTAGAAGCTTTTTTCATTTGTACAGAACTAGAAGAAATTTTTTCCAAAGCACTAGCTAAACCAGACGGATTATGAGTTAAAGAAGCTCCGGAAGCATCCGCTAAAAATTCTCTTTTTCTAGAAATAGCTAATTGAATTATCATAGCTACAAAAGGAGCTAAAATAGCCAAAACTATCCCAACAATAGCCATTACTGAACCAGCAGAATTGTTTTCATTATCTCTTAATCCTCCAAAAATAGACATTCTTAAAAAGAAATCAGACAAAAGTGATACAAAACCTACCAAAACTACAATAATAGTAGAAATTAAAATGTCATTATTTTGAATATGAGAAAGTTCGTGAGCAATCACCCCTTCTAGCTCTCTTTGTTCTAAAACGTTTAATAAACCTTGGGTTACTGCTACAGCTGAATTTTTTGCATTTCTACCTGTGGCAAAAGCATTCAAAGATTGATCATTCATTATATAAACTTTAGGAATGGGTAAATGAGCTTGTCTAGATAATCTCTCAACAGTATCAAAAAGATTTCTATTTTCTTCTCTTTTTATTTGTTTAGCTCCTGACATTTTTAAAACAACCTTATCTGAATACCAATATGAAAAAATATTCATCAAAAGAGAAAATCCTACTGCAAAATATAAAATATTTCGACTATCCATTAGTTCAGAAAAAAACCAACCAATTCCAATCACAATAATTAAAAATAAAGACATTAGCAAATATGTCTTTCTAATATTTTCTGATTTTTGAGCTTGGATGTTCATAAAAAATTATTTTAATTTTCTTAACATTTTTATTTGATATTCAAAAAAATTATTTTTCTTCCAAAATTCCTTCCCTACTTTATTTCTAGCATCTGTACTTATTTGAATATATTCTATATTTTTTGATTTGAAATATTCAAAAATATATTTTAATAATTTTTTAGCAATTCCTTTATTTCTAAATTTTTCTTCAATAAAAATATTATTAATAGTTCCTATTTTATCAAACATCACATCATTAGAAGCTTTTTCAATACCTCCTTCTAAAAAACCAATTATCTTATTTTCGTTTTCAACAACAACTAAAATATTATCTTTAGTATTAATTAAACTTTTAAAATATTTTTCTAATTCTTTATATTCTTTATAAGGTTTATATATTTTATCTATAGCATAGTGAAAATCAACCATTTTTTCTACAAGCTTTAATATAGATAAAATATCTTCTTTTTTTGCTTTTCTTATTTTCATATTTTTAATAGGATAAAAAACCTAAAATAGATTACACAAATACTATCGTATTTTTTCCATTATTTTTGTGCCGAGGGGGAGACTTGAACTCCCACGGATTGCTCCACTAGTTCCTAAGACTAGCGCGTCTACCAATTTCGCCACCTCGGCATGCACAATATTATATTTTAAACTTACTATTTTAGGAATTAGCGAAGAAACTCCACTAGCCCTATTTTCTATCTCACTATCATTTGATAACGAAAATTTTTTCTTCCTGAAAAATCGGATGAAAAATGAAGTCGTTCATTTTTCATTCGCTCGACTAGCGCGTCTACCAAACCCTCTTCCGCTTCGCTCCAGATGAATACTACGAAACTCGCATTCATTCACCTTGGCATGCACAATATTATTATATTTTACTCTTATGGAATTTTACCAAAAAACTTGCAAAAATACCAATTATTCAACAATCCTTGCTTTTTAAGTCTTTTTTATGTATTCTAAATTTAGTTGTATTTTTTAATTCACAAAGACAAAGGAGGAAAAAATGGATCCATATTTTAGCAAGAAACCGAAGTCTTTCGGAAAAGAAACTCTAACAAAAACTCCTGTTGAAACAGAGACTCTTGTTGAAGAAAAAAATCCTGTAAAATTTCAAACAAAACCCCCTTTCCCAGAAAACTCTGATCAAAAACAAATGGACCCATGGGAATACCAAGGACCTCCCAGCGGAAGATAATTCTTTTATACCGCTCTTCACTAGCTCCCGACGATTTTTGTCGGGAGTGTTTTTTATTTATCTATTCTAAGTAGCGCTCGGAGCGCTACTTTTTAAAATAATTAATTAAACCCCTTCTCCTTTTAATTCTTCTATTAATTTTTTAGCTTTACCTGATAATTTATTAGGTAATTTTATATTTATAGTTATAAGTAAATTCCCTCTTCGTCTTTCAGAAATAGGCACCCCTTTATCTTTTACTCTCAAAATCTCTCCATGACTCACTCCTTTTGGAATCTTAACTTTTATTTTTCCATCTAAAGTTGCTATATTATACTCTGCCCCCAACAAAGCATCTGTCAACTTAACTCCCAAATTCATAATCAAATCACTTCCTTGTTTCTTAAAAACAATATGTGGTTTAACATATACCTTAATATATAAATCCCCTGGGTTCCCGTCAGGAATAGCTTCACCAGCTCCTGTTAAACGAATCATTTCTCCATTATTAATCCCTGCTGGTATTTTTATTTCAAATTTTTCTTGCTTTTTTAAAATACCAACTCCACGACATTCTTTACATTTTTCCTTAGGAATTTTCCCCTTACCCTGACATCTATCACAAACCCTGACTGTTGAAAAAGACCCTAAAAATGATTGTTTAGTCTCATGAATTTTTCCATTACCCCCACAAGAAGAACATGTTTCCATTTCTGAACCTTTTTTTGCACCTGTTCCCTCACAAACAGAACAAGTAGAATTTTTAGTTAAAACTATCTTTCTTTCAACCCCAAAAACTGCTTCAGCAAACGAAACCTCAATATCAACAGAAATATCAGAACCTCTTTTTACTCTACTTCTACCTCCTCCAAATATATCTCCGAAAATATCTCCTAAATCAAAATCAAACCCCTGAGCTCCTTGTCCAAAACCACCAAAACCCCCTTGAGGACCGCCATTTCCCCCAAAAGCTTGTCCATAAGTGTCATACTCAGCTCTTTTTTTATCATCAGATAAAACAGTATAAGCTTCACTCGCTTCTTTAAACCTAGTTTCATCACCATTAGCTTTATCAGGATGATATTTATGGGCTAATTTATGAAAAGCTTTTTTTATTTCAGTTTTAGAAGCCTTTTTTTCAACCCCTAAAACTTTATAATAATCTTTTGACATTATTTTAGTTATTCTTATTATTTATTTTCTTCTTCTTTATTTTCAGTATCATCTCCATCCACTTCTTTATACTCAGCATCATGAACACCTTCTTCTTGAGTCCCTTCTGGAGCTTCTCCCCCCGCAGGAGTTTGCTTACTTTGCCCGTCCATAGGATTAGAGGCTTGTTCTTCCTGCATCTTCTTCATCACTTCTTCCCCTATTTTTTGCATTGATGCTGAAAGCTCATCTGTTGCTTTTTTAATAGCCTCAATATCAGAACCATCTTTTATTTTCTTTAGTTCTTCTACCTTAGTATTTACATCATTTTTAATTTCTTCAGAAATCTTTTTTTCATTTTCCTTAACTGATTTCTCTGCAGTATGAATAAATTGTTCTGCTGTATTTTTAATTTCTATTTCTTCTTTTTTCTTTTTATCTTCATCAGCATGCAATTCTGCATCTTGTTTCATTTTTTCTACATCTTCATCTGAAAGACCTGATGACGCTTCAATTCTAATTGATTGCTCTTTTCCACTAGCTTTTTCTATAGCTTTTACATTCAAAATACCATTAGCATCAATATCAAAAGAAACTTCTACTTGAGGAACACCTCTAGGGGCTGGAGTAATCCCTTCTAGAATAAACCTTCCTAAGCTTTTATTATCAGATGCTAAAGACCTTTCTCCTTGGGTGATGTGAATTTCTACAGAGGGCTGATTATCTACTGCTGTAGAAAAAATCTGAGATTTTGAAGTAGGAATAGTAGTATTTTTTTCAATTAACTTTGTAGCTACCCCTCCCATTGTTTCAATTCCTAAAGATAAAGGAATAACATCTAACAACAGAACATCTTTAACATCTCCTTGCAAAATACCCGCTTGAATAGCAGCTCCAGTAGAAACTACTTCATCTGGGTTAATAGATTGATTTGGTTCTTTATTAAATAATTCTTTAACTATTTTTTGAATAGCTGGCATTCTTGTTTGCCCCCCTACTAAAATAACTTCATCAATATCTGAAATTTCAAAAGGTGATGCTTCCAAAGCTCGTTTTGTAATTTCAATTGATTTTTGAATATATTCATCGGCCAATTCTTCCAACTTAGCTCTAGTCATTTTCAGAAGAAGATGTTTAGGTCCGTCTTCTCCAGAAGTAATAAATGGAATATTAATCTCTGTATCCTGAGCTGTTGAAAGTTCTAATTTAGCTTTTTCTGCTGACTCATCTAATCTTTGTAAAGCTAAAGTGTCTCCACTAATATCAATGCCTGAATCTTTTTTAAATTCAGCAATAATCCATTGAATAATTTTTTGATCAATATCTCTTCCTCCCATATGAGAATCTCCATCTGTTGATTTAACTTCTACAGTATCATTAGATACTTCTAGAACAGATACATCAAAAGTTCCTCCCCCAAAGTCAAAAACAACAATTTGTTGATCATTATTTTTATTAAACCCATAAGATAAAGCGGCTGCGGTAGGTTCGTTAATAATCCTTTTTACCTCTAATCCTGCTATTTTACCTGCATCTTTAGTTGCTTTTCTCTGTGAATCATTAAAATAAGCAGGTACAGTGATCACTGCTTCTGTGATAGGTTCCCCAATTTTAGCTTCTGCATCTGCTTTTAATTTTGAAATAATCATTGCTGAAATCTCTTCAGGCCGATAACCCTTATCTCCCATTTTTATTTCAGTTCCTCCAGTACTAGATTTTGCAATTTCAAAAGGAGCAGTTTCTTTATCTTTATCTAGCTCTTTGTCATCATATTTATGCCCAATAAATCTTTTAATTCCAAAAACTGTATTTTTAGGATTCGTTACAGCTTGTCTTCTTGCTAGCTGACCAACCAACCTTTCACCTGTTTTTGAAATAGCCACTACTGATGGAGTAGTTCTTGATCCTTCAGCATTTTCTAAAATTTTTGCTTCACCTCCTTCAATTATTGCCATTGCAGAGTTAGTTGTTCCTAAATCAATTCCTAAAATTTTGCTCATAGTTTTTATTATAGTTAATTAGTAATTTATCTTATTAATATTTAAAAAATCTTATTATCTTTTCAATTCCCCTACCTTAACTTTAGCCTCTCTTATAATTTTTTCGTTAAGTGTATATCCTTTTTGAACGACTTCTACTATTATATTCTCAAATTTTTTTTCGTCAACTTTTACACCTTCAATAGAAACGTGAAACTCAGGATTAAAATTTTCATTCAATGGATTTATTTGTTTTACTCCATTTGTCTCTAACACTGAAGATAATTGAGAATAAATATACTGAACCCCTTGCGACCATTCTTTCAAACTTTCATCTAATTCATCTATATTTTTTAAAGCCATTTCAAAAGAATCTAAAACAGGGATTATTTGTAAAATTAAATCAGTATTTGCATACTTTAATAAATCTGTTTTTTGTTCTCCAAACTCCTTTTTAGCATTAACCAAATCAGCCTTGGCTCGTTGCCAACCATCTAAATACTCTTGTTTCTCCGATGTAACTAATTTTAATTTTTCTTTTAACTTATTAGTATTTTTATCACCAAAAGAACTTAGTGTTTCTTCTTCTGACTCAATAACAACATCATCAGATACTTCATCTTCGTTTACATTCTCATTTAAATTTTCTTTTTTTTCAAAATTATCTAACATAAATTTATTAAACTATAATTTGTTCTAAAAATGATTAAGGGCGGGGCGAAGCCCCGCCCTTCCAATCTCTCTATAAACAAAGAGTGATTTTTTTATCCTAAATGGAAAAGTTTTTCTAGCAAAAAATTTTGCTCTTTATTTAAATTTCTATTTATCTTATCGTTTATTCCATTGTGGAGACTTTCTCGCTTTTTTCAAACCAAACTTCTTTCTTTCTTTCATCCTTGGGTCTCTTCTTAAAAATCCTTCTTTTTTAAGATCTTTTTTAAACTCTTCATCTATCTTCAGTAAAGCTCTAGAAATTCCATGTCTTACAGCTTCAGCCTGTGAATTAATTCCACCTCCTTTAACTAAAGCAGAAACAGAATATTTAGTATCTAATTTAACAACATTAAAAGCATCTTTCACGATTGCCTGCAAACTCTCTGTTGGAAAATAATCAGCTAACTTAGCGTCATTAATTGTATAAGAAGTTTTTCCTGCTTCGGTTAATCTTACTCTAGCAGTAGCTGTTTTTCTTCTCCCTACTGTTTCAATATATTTTTTTGTTGTTGTTTTAGTAACCATAATACATTAGTCGTAAAGTCTATAAAGTCGAAAGTCTTTTTTTTAAAAAATCACTTTGTGATTTTTCTAACTCCTGCCTGCCGGCAAGCAGGTTATGGACTTTATAGACTTTAGTAACTTTTGACTATTCTTTTATTATTAAGTTTTTCATTATTAATGGACGAAGTTTATTCCCAGGAAGCATTCCATAAACCGCTTTGTTTAAAATTTCAGTGTAACCTTTATCAGCAATTACTTTTTCCATATTCTCAACCTTCCTTCCTCCCGGAAAACCTGAGTATCTTTGGTATTCGGTTTGCTTCATTTTCTTTTTTGTAATATCTAACTTTGAAGCATTAGTTACATTAACCTTAACATCAGCTAATTCATTCTTAGCAAAATTGGCTTTATTTTTACCCATCAATAAAATCGCTATCTGAGTAGCTAATCTTCCTAATTTTTCTCCTTTTGCATCTAAGTTATATTCCATAATTTTATTTATTTAAACTAATTCTATCTGAGCCATCGGGCTTCCATCTCCTTGCCTAGGAGTTAATTTTGTAATACGAGTATAACCTCCATTTCTTTCTTTATATTTTTCAGCAATTTCTTTAGTTAACTTTTTAACTATATCTAAATTACCACTTCCCAATCTTGCTCTTAAAAGTCTTTTTGTAAAAATAGAATCTTTCTTTCCTCTTGTGATTAATTTTTCTACAAAAGGTCTTAATTCCTTGGCTTTAGCTTCTGTTGTTTTTATACTTTCATTATCTAAAAGAGCCACTGCTAAAGACTGCAAAAGTGCTTTTCTTTGTTTTCTTACCCTTCCAAATTTTCTATTAGTGTTATGATGCCTCATGATAAATTAAATTTATTATTTTATTTTTGCTTCAACATTATTCCAAAATTACTTAAAGCTCTTTTAACTTCTTGAATTCCTTTTGCTCCTAATCCGTCTAAACCTAACAAATCATCCTCTGTTTTTTTAACTAAACCTCCAACAGTTCTAATACTTGCCTCTGCTAAAGCGTTAGATGTTCTCAATGATAGGTTCAAAGTATCTACTCTTGTCTTTAAAAAGTCAACATCCATTTCTTCTTTACCGTCTTTTTCTTCAACCTGTTGTTGCTCTTCTTCTGAAATTTTAACATCTTCTTCTACAAAACCTACAATAGCAGATAATTGTTTAATCATTATTTCAATGGATCTCTCCAAAGCTTCTTTAGGTAAAATTGTTCCGTCTGTTTCTATAAACAAAGAAAGTCTATTAAAGTCTGTCTTATCTCCAACTCTCATATTTTCAACTTCATAACTTACTCTTCTAATAGGAGTAAAAGAAGCGTCTAAAATAATCATTCCTATATTTGTTCTTTCTTCAGCTTGATCTTCTTTACTAATATACCCCAAACCTTTCTTTACAGTAATTTTCATTTCCAAAGAACTTTTAGCGCTAGTTAAAGTAGCTATCTCTAATTCTGGATTCATCACTTCTACTTGTCCATTTTTATCTATATCTTTAGCTGTAACGGTTTTTACACCACTAGCTTTTAGAGTTAATACTTGCGGTTCATCTGTAAGTAATTTAATTCGTAACTTCTTTATATTTAAAAGAATTCTAATTACATCTTCTTTAATTCCATCAATTGTAGAAAATTCATGACTTACCCCTTCTATTTCTACAGAGGTAACAGCTGTACCAGGCAAAGAAGATAAAATAATTCTTCTTAAGGAGTTACCTAGTGTATGACCATATCCAGGATACAAACCATCAATTTGATAAAAACCCTTAAAACCCTCATCTTTAATGATTTTAGGCTTTGATGGTAATAAAATATTATATTCAGACATTTTTATTTAATTTATAGTTAACAGCATATAATTTATAGCTAAATTCATAAAATAAATTTTAACTATCAATTATATGCTTTCTACATTTTAATAATTAAAGCACATAAATAATACATCATTTTAGACATTTTTACAAATTAACGTCCGTAAAATTCTAAAATAATTTTAAAATCAAAAATTTCTTGATTTTCTAATTTGGGTTCTGCTATAACCTTACCCTCTTTCTTTTTTATATCAAAATTTAACCAATCAACTGAAATTACATCCTTTATCTTATCTTGTAAATCAGCAAAAACCACTTTTCCTTGACTTCCTTTTCTAATTTCTATTTTATCTCCTATCTTAGTTTTATGAGAAGCGACAGATAATTTTCTTCCATTTACCATAATATGTCCGTGAGAAACTAGCTGTCTTGCCATTGCTCTAGTTGGAGCTAAACCTAATCTATAAACAACATTATCTAATCTTAATTCTAGTCTTGTATATAAAGAATCTGCTGGGCTTTTAGTTTTTTGAACCATAGCTTCTTTCACATATCGTGATAGTTGCTTTTCTCTTATCCCATAAGAAAAACGTAATTTTTGTTTTTCAATCAACTGTAAACCATACTGAGAAGGCATCTTTTTCCTTTTCAGTCTTCTGTTACCACTTTTTCGTGTTTCAGATAAAGCATATTTTTGAGTTTGAGTTTTCTCAAAAAGACTAGCTCCCAATCTTCTACATAATTTATATTTTGTTTTTATAATCATTTTTTTAGCTTTTTAGCTGGCTAGCTTATTGGCTTGTTAGGAGAAAAATCTTAAAACGATTTTTCCTCTAACAAGCTAATAAGCTAATTCCTAATTTCCTAATTTATACTCTTCTTGGTTTTTTTGGTTTTGGACCATTATGAGGAATCGGTGTCTTATCTTTAATTGAATTAATGTGAATTCCTTTTGAAATAAACCCTCTAATAGCAGACTCTCTACCAGCACCCACTCCTTTAACAATAACATCAACTGTTTTTACTCCCATTGACTTAGCCATATCTCCAATTAACTCACCAATCTTAGCAGCTGCAAAAGGAGTTCCTTTCTTAGCTCCTTTAAAACCTAAAGCTCCACTTGAAGAAGTACAAACTAAATTACCTTGTAAATCTGTTAAAGAAACTATTGTATTATTATAAGTAGATCTAACATGCAAAACTCCTGAGTCTAATTTTCTTTTAGACCCTTTATTCAAAAATCGTGATTTTAAAGCACTTTTTTTTGTTTCCCCTGTTTTTCCTGTCTTTTTTATAATTCTTTTTTTACCCATATTTATTTAGCTTACTAGGATTTTAGCTTTTTAACTAATTAGCTTGTTAGAAAAAATTTACTTTGTGAATTTTTTCTCTAACCAGCTAACTAGCTAATCCCTAATCCCTAATTAAATTATTTTTTATCTGCTTTTTTCCTACCTGAACCCATTGTTTTCTTTTTACCTCGTAAAGTTCTAGCGTTTGTTCTAGTTCTTTGCCCCCGACAAGGTAAACTTTTTGTATGTCTAGAACCTCTGTATGACTTAATATCAATCAATCTCTTAATATTTCCACTTATTTCTCTCTTTAAATTTCCTTCTAACTTATACTCTTCTATAATCTTTCTAATATTTTTTTCTTCATCAGCGCTTAAATCTTTAGATTTTTTTCCATAATCTACCTTGGCTTCATCTAAAATTTTATGAGCAAGGGATCTTCCCACACCATATAAAATAGTCAAGCCTATTTCTAATCTTTTTTCATCTGGGATTGTAATTCCTGAAATTCTCATTATAGTTTTTCTTAATTAATTTTCGAGTAAAGCGAGATAAATTCATTTAGAAAATCTCAATCCCTTCACCCAGCGATAATTATATATATTTAATTTATATAATCAATCTTTTGCTTTTTTCTTTTATTAAAATTCTTCCCCACTCTGGGTGAGGGATATTATTTTGCAACCACAGATTTAAATTCGGCAAGCCAAATTCAAATCTGTAGGCAAAATAATTATCTCTGTCGTTGTTTATGCCTTGGATTTTCACAAATAACACAAACACGCCCGTTTCTTCGGACAACCTTACATTTTACACATTGTTTTTTAACTGATGATTTTATTTTCATGCTTCCAAATTTAAGGCTATTTTAACCTTTGAGTAATCCTTCCTCTACCACCATAAGGATCTACTTTTATTTTTACTTTATCTCCTACTAATACTTTAATTCTATGAATTCTCATTTTACCAGACAAATATACTAATTGTATTTCTACTTCTCCAGTATCCTTATTCTCAATTTCTACATTAAAAAGAGTATTAGGCAGAGCCTCAACGATAACCCCTTCTACAAATTGTTCTTCTTTATTTTCCATTATTTAAAGTAACGAGAGTTATTCTAACAAAAACCCTCTTTTTTTTCAAGTCTTTTTATAACAAAGTCTTTTTTATATAATTTAAGTTAATTTAAAACTATTTCTATATTCCCAGTACTACGAGGAAAAGAGTTTTTCCAAAAAGGTTTAATGATTACTTCTGCTGAATCTATGCTTGGATATCTAGATAATATCTCATTAGTACTACTTTTTGACTTCCCTACAAAATCATTTTTTAAGTCATCTTCATCAAAAGTCCATTCAAAATTACACTCTCCTTTTAAGGAAAATACAAATCTCTCTTCTACCCAAGGAATAACATCATCTTTATTCTTTATCTCAAAATCTAAGTTATCTAAATTAGAAATTATTAAATCAGCACCATCATAATTATCTATAATATTTTCAGCTACATATTTACTTAAATCACCTCTATTAAAAATTACTGCGTAAACATTAACTTTCTCTTCTACCCCGACTTTATCTCCCATATCCTTAGTTCCTAAAAACTTAGTTTCTGAGAAAATACCATTCTGATACAAAACGAACCCTTCAGGTATTTGAGTTTTAATTTCTTCCGTTAATTCAGCAATCAACCTCTCTCCTAATTGTATTTGCATATTTTCTACATCTTTTTCAGAAGCAACCTTTTTTACTCCCTCAAAACCACCTGCCATAACAGTTTTTGAACGAGCATAGAATTTATCAAATCTCTCTGTTCCCTCAAAACCAGGAATAGTAAAATCTTTTAGCCCTACGTTATATTCTTCCCCAGGCTGATCAGCATAAACAGTTACTTCTATACTCCCAGGAATAACTTCTCCCGATGAATCCTCCTTTTGCCCAGGGACAACTACAGAATTTTGAATTCTAAAAACCAAACCTTCTGAAGTTTCAAAACGAGTATTTTTTATTAATCTCTGATTTTCAAAATCAAAATTATTAAAAACAATTATTTCCCCACTAGCTTTTTCATTCACTTCCTCTTCTCCTGTAGCAACTATTGACTCTACAATAGTTTTATCTAACATCACAACATCAAAAGGAATTCCACCAGTCTCATTACTAGAAACAGCTATAAAACTAGCATCTGTTCTTTTTGTTAATTGCCTAGAAATAACATTTACTGTCACACTAGAAGAAGCTAAAAAACTAAATAGAAGAAAAGCAATAAGTCCAAAAATTACTGCTATAATAATTTTTTTACTAAAAGAAGTTTTCTTCTTTTTATCACTCTTAAAATCAGAAATCGGATTTCTTCCTCTCCCCTTACCATTCGGAACAGGAATATCGTGAATCGTCCTTTTAGGAGGAGTTACATCTTGTAATTTTTTGTTCATAATAATTTAGTTATTTAGGTGTTAGGTAGATTAGATAATTAGAAAAATTACTTCACAAACTTTTCTATACCCTCCACTCCATACTTATTAATAATTATTTTTATCCTTATATTTTACCATAAAAATAAAATAGTAGTAACAAGCTTACTTAAATAAAAAAACTGCCTATATACTTATATAAACAGTTTTTTATAATTCTAAATTAAATTTTAATAATTTAATTATTCTTCATATAGTATAAATTCCCCGTCTTTAAAAATATGAGTCTCTGACGCTGGTAATCTTGTTCCCATCTCATCAAATTTAACAATTCCTGATGCCCCGCTTAAAGAAATATTTTGAGCAATGTCTAGCCAATCTGACTTTGGTTGTTTTATAAGATCGCTTATAATCAAAGCAATATCATATGCATAATCTGCTGAAAATATTGGCTCGTTCCCATATTCTTGTTCAAACTTAAGCTTAAAATCATCTGTCATTTGATTAGGTAAATTTGTTGAAAAACAATCTTCAAAAATATCACTTCCAACAGCTTCTATATACTGACCTATGCTCATTTCTATATTAGCATCACATATTAAATCAATGTCTGTATTTCCTTTTTGATCTTCAAGTGCTTTCAAAAATTTTATTCCATCAGCTACAGATAAAAATAAAGTTGTTGCTTCAGGTTTTTCTGCTAATAATTTTAATACTTCTGTTCTATAATCAGAATTAGAACCCAACATTATTTCATAAACAATTTTATTTTCTGGCATCATTTTCTTAAAATAATCTGCATCTTTCACTAAAAATTCTCCACTACCATATACTAGAGCTACTGTATCGTATTTACTATCACTAATTTCCCCTAATTTAGAAAACAAAGCGTAACTATGAGGCATTACTTGAAAAACAGTATCTTTAAACCGACTACTTGATTCAAAGATTTGAAAAGTTAAAATTTCATCTTGCTTAATTAAAGGGTAAATCGCTGGAAAAGCAATACTATCTGCATTTATTAAAATATCAACATTATCAACACTTGTTAATTTATGATAAGCAGAAACGGCTTTCTTAGCATCAAATCCATCATCCTCAAAAATAACTTCAACATTAGCTTCTGTTTCTTTAAATGCTAAATTAATAGCATCTCTTTCACTTTCACCAAAAAAAGCATAATCTCCAGACAAAGGTAAAATTACCCCAATCTTAATAGGCTCAATTGAAACTGGTTCTGTTTCTTTGTTTAAGAATCCAAACCAAATTACTACTGCTATAATAATTATTCCTACTATCCAATTTGTTGTTTTATTCATGTTTTTTCTTTACCTGATCATCTTTGATGATTTAAGGTTTTCTAATTATTTTAATAATTTAGAGTTTACCCGATCATTTTTAAATGAATTAGGGTTATTTAATTGTTAATATATTAATATAATAGTATCAAAGTTCCTTGTTTTTACAACAACTAAATAGTAGCGCTCCGAGCCCGTCTGCAGGCATAAGCAAGCGCTACTATTTAAAATTTTAACGGCTCAACAAGTTGAGCCGTTAAAAAACTACCTTTAATTAAACAAATAACCTCCTTTATTCCAAAACAGCCTTAATTCTCCTTACTCCTGCACTAGAACTTTCTTCTTTTGTTATTTTAAACCTACCTAATTCTTCTGTATTCTCAACATGAGGTCCAGAACAAAGTTCTTGAGAAAAATCTCCAATTTTATAGACCTTTACAACATCTCCATATTTATCATCAAAAATACCAGAAGCCCCTTGTTTTTTAGCTTCTTCAATTGACATTTCATTACACTCAACAGGAATATTTTGCTGAATTGCTTCATTAACTATTTTTTCTACTTCAGTTTTTTGTTCATCTGTCATTTTTTCTCCCCAAGAAAAATCAAATCTTAATCTTTCTGCTGTAATATTAGAACCTTTTTGAATTACCTCTGTCCCTAATACTTTTTTCAAAGCAGCTAAAAGTAAATGAGCAGCAGTATGTAAACAAGTAGTTTCTTTAGAATCATCAGCTAAACCAGATTTAAATTTTCCAACAGAAGCTGTCCGTGAAAGCTCTTGATGTTTTTTCATTTTATTTTGAAAATCTTCCACATTAACTTCAATATCTTTTTCTTTTGCCAGTTCTTGAGTCATTTCAATAGGGAAACCGTAGGTAGTGAATAAAACAAAAGGATCGGTTCCTTTTTCTAACTCTCTCAAACCCTTCTCCAAAGTTTTAGAAAACTGAATCTCTTCTTTATCTAATTGCTCTAAAACAAAATCTTTATTTCTTTCTAATTCAGAATAAGTACCCTTGTAATCTTCAATAACCACTTTAGCAATTTCTTTCAACCAAAGTTCTTGAGTAATACCCAACTGCTTTCCATAACGAATAGCTCTCCGAATTAATCTTCGCACAATATAACCTTGATCAGTATTTGAAGGAGTAACTCCTTTATCATCTCCAATAATAAAAGTTGCTCCTCTTAGATGATCTAGAATTACTCTGAATGCATAAGTGACTTCTTCAGATTCTCCATATTTCTTTCCTGTTAACTCTTCTATTTTAATTTTCATTCCCTCAAATAAATCACTCATAAAAACGTCTGGGTTGTCTAAAACAGCCACAACCATTCTTTCCAAACCTCCTCCAAAATCTATATTTTTCTTCTCTAACTCTTCAAACCCTGCATCCGTCTTTATATACGACATAAAAACATTATTCCCAATTTCCAAAAATCTTCCACAATCACAAGCAGGATGACAAGGCTGATCTTTATATTCTGAATTTTCATGAATTTTTAAATCAACACCAAAATCCCAAAACATTTCAGAATCTGGCCCTCCTGGTTCACCAACAGGCATATTATCTGGAACTCCTGATCGTGACCACCAGTTTTCTTTAGCATCATAATAAAAAATTCTTCCTCCTTGCATTCCATCCCGTTCGGCCATATCAACAGCCCTAGCTTCTACACCAACACTTTCAAACCTTTCCTGCCATAATTTAACAGTTTCGTCGTCTTTGGGAATACCAATTTTTTCATCCCCTCTAAAAACAGATGTATAAATCCTATTAGGATCAAGTCCTAATTCTTTAGTTAAAAATTCAAACATCCATTCAATTTGTTCTTTTTTGAAATAATCTCCTAAAGACCAATTTCCCAACATTTCAAAAAAAGTTGTATGTCGATTATCTCCCACATCTTCTATATCTGGAGCCCTAAAACTTTTTTGAGAATCTACCAGCCGAGTACCCTTTGGATGTTTTTCTCCTAATAAGTAAGGCAGCATTGGTTGCATTCCTGAACCTGTGAATAAAGTCGTAGGATCATTATCAGGCATTATTGACGCACTAGGAATAATAGAGTGCTTTTTTGTTTTAAAAAATTCTAAATATTTTTGACGTAATGTGTTTGCTTTCATGATAGTTTATTGTTTATATTAATTGACAAAAGTTATTTAACTTTACTATATCCTGCCCTCCGCAACTTTAGTGAAGGACGGGTCTAAGTTCGTTTGCTAACATAATAATTTTTAATTAAAAAATAATAAATAACTAATTACAGGGTCGCAGAAGCGACCGAGAGGGTCTATCTATAATCTCACCACAAATAAAAAGAAAAGTTTGCCGACTAAAATATCTAAATTTTTACTGCAAATTATCTCTTTTTCCTCAATATACTCTTGTATATTTCATTAAAAGATAAAATTTTCGTTAAAAATTTAGATATTTCAGTTCGACATGAGATTATAGACAGACCCTCATGGCAATAGCAATTTTTCTAATTAATTTAATATTCATTAAATATGAGTATACATTAGAAATATAAAAAAATAAACGGCTCATTATAATGAGCCGTTTATTTTTTATCTATTTTCCAAAACCTTAAAGTCTTTTTTAAGGTCATCGCGACTAAATGAATTATATAACGCCACAGCAGGATGAAGTAAAGGAATAATCTTAACTAAGCCATAAGAAGTCTTGACCTCAAAAGCTTTTCCTCGCATTTTCCCAATTGTTTCAATTTCTTCTTCCAAACCAAATCTTTTCATAATATATTCTGCTGAATATCTCCCCAAAGTAGCGATTATCTTAGGCTGAATAATTTCAATCTGCTTATCTAAAAAAGGTCCGTAAATTTTAATTTCATCTTTTGAAGGATCTCTATTAGCCGTTGGTCTATCTTTGACTATATTAGTAACATAAACATCTTCTCTTTTTAATTTAATAGAGTCTAAAAGTTCATCCAAAACCCTTCCTGAAGCTCCACAAAAAGGTTTACCTGTTTTGGCTTCATTTTTCCCAGGAGCTTCCCCTACAAACACAATTTCTGCATCACAGTCCCCTTCTCCAATAACAGGAAAAGCTTTATTTTTAATTCTTTCAGCATATAAAGGAGATTTTTTAAGATTTAAAATTTCCTCCATTATTTTTTTCATTTGCTCTGTTTTATTTATAGCCATATCATCTTTATATAAAAAACCTTATGTTTAATTTATAGGAATTATTTGAGAAATATGCTCTAAAATCATTTTAACTGACGGGGAACGGTCATTTAAATACGAACGGCACTTGCTAATTTCTATAAAAATATTTTCAAAATCTAAAAAATCTTCTTTTTTATCTGAAAACTTTTTATGCAAAGTTTTTTCCAAACTATTTAAAAACTGTATAGCCCCAACCTTATCAGCCTTATCTTTAGTAGTTTTAGGTAAAAATTCTTTAATTAAATCAAATCTTTTCGAAAGATTTGATTTTAAAAACTCTATTACTAAATCTTCTTTGTCTACACTATCATTTTCAAACTTAATTATTTGAAGACGAGATTTAAGAGTTGCTAGAAGATTTTCAGAAGACTGAATTATTAAAAATATATGAACATCTTTAGTTGGCTCCTCAAACATTTTTAATAATGAATTTTGAGCTTCATTAGTTATAAAATTAGTTTGAATAATTATAACTTGCTTATTTCCAACAACAGGTTT
Source organism: Minisyncoccota bacterium (assembly GCA_023135835.1). Classification (GTDB taxonomy): domain Bacteria; phylum Patescibacteriota; class Minisyncoccia; order Phycocordibacterales; family UBA12079; genus JAHITU01. The sequence goes on along the minus strand of JAGLSI010000003.1, from coordinate 17,849 downwards.
TTTAGACTGAAAATCTTTAATAATTTTCCCATCATCAATCCCAAAAGTAACAAAATCTCTCAAATATAAATCTGGATTAGAAGAAATTTGAAAATTTAATTCTTTTTCCAAAAAAAACAAAAGATCTGGTAAAATTAAATCCCTTTCTCCTTCTAAAAGATAAGCGTGGTGTAAATTTTCTTTGTTTAAAAACATTTTGTTTAATAGGTTAGTTTATAGTTTTTAAGAAAATTTGCAAAGCAAATTTTTTACTTTATAGACTTTATAAACTTTATAATTTCAAGCGAGGATTTGTGAAAATTCATTTTCACATAATCCGAGCGCTGGAATTATATGCTTTGCATATAGACTTTTGACTCATCTAATATCTTTTTAAAATAACACTTTTTCTATACACGTCTAAATGTTCTAACGCTACGCCTGTTCCTTTTGATACACAATAAAAAGAATCCTTTGCTAGACAAGCTTTAACCCCAGTTCTTCTATAAATTAATTCTGGTAAATTTCTTAATTGTGAAGACCCTCCTGTCATAATTATACCTCTTTGAACTATATCTGCTGATAATTCAGGGGGAGTTTCTTGGAAAACAGTCTTAATAGCTTTAATTATCTCTCTTAAATCTTTGCTTAAAGCTTTTGCGACTTCATTTGTTTTTACTTCAATTGTCCTAGGTAAACCAGAAATAAAATCTCTCCCTCTTATCTCCATTGATAATTCTTCTTCTAAAGGTAAGGCTGATCCAATTTTAATTTTTATTTCTTCAGCTGTTTTATCTCCTATTGATAAGTTATACTTTCTTTTAACAAAATCAATAATTGTTTCATTCATCTTATCTCCTGCACATTTTACAGAAGTGGAAGCAACAATTCCTCCCAAAGAAATAACAGCAACATCAATAGTTCCTCCACCAATATCAACAATCATATGACCCCCTGCTTCTTCAATAGCTACTCCTGCTCCAATAGCGGCTAAAATAGGTTCTTTAACTACAAAAGCTTTTTTAGCTCCTGCTTTTATAGTGGCCTCAATAACAGCTCGCCTTTCTGTTGATGTAATTCCCGCTGGAACAGAAATAATTACTTCTGGTTTAAAAAAATTCCACTTACCTAAAACTTTGTTTATATAATAACGAAGCATTACTTCAGTTACTCTATAATCAGCAATAACACCGTCCTTCATGGGCCTATAAGTAATAACACTTTCTGGAGTTCTTCCTATCATCTTCTTAGCTCCTATTCCAACAGCTAATATCTTATTATCAATTTCTGATACAGCAACAACTGACGGCTCACTCAAAACAACCCCTTTTTTTGGTGCAAAGATTAAAGTGTTAGCTGTCCCTAAATCTATTCCTAATTTTTTTGTGAAAAATGACATAATATATAGTTTTAATTTTCAACTCTTTTTATATCTGCTCCAATTCCAGATAATCTTTTTTCTATTGATCCATAACCCCTATCAATATAGTAAACATTAGTGATAACAGATTCTTTTTCTGCAACCAAAGAAGCGATTACAAAAGCAAAACCTGTTCTAATATCTGGTCCTTCTAACTCGCGACCCTTCAACTGATTAGGGCCTTTAACAGTAACTCTATGTGCATCCCACATTTTTATATCTGCTCCCATCTTAACTAAATCACTTGTATAATTCAACCTCCCTTCAAAAATAGTTTCAAAGATTAAAGATTCACCTTGAGCCTGAGTAAGAAAAACTGTCATTGGAGATTGTAAGTCTGTTGGAAATCCAGGATACTCATGAGTTTTTATATTAAAAGCTTTATAATTTTTTAAATTTTTATTATTTACTTTTATAAAGTCTTTACCAACTTGCATATCTACACCTGAATCCTTTAACATCTCAGTTATTATTTCTAAATGAGCAGGGTTGCAATTATAAATCTCTAAATCAGAAGCACATAAAGCCCCTAGAATTAAAAAAGATCCTGTCTCTAAACGGTCAGCTATAGTTTCATAAATTTTATCACCAGCTTCTAATAAAACACCTCCTTCTATTTCTAGAACAGGAGTCCCTACTCCTTTAATTTTAGCACCACAACTATTCAGCCATTCTATTAAAGAAATTATTTCTGGTTCTATTGCTACATTTTTTAAAGTTGTTTTCCCTTCTGCTAAAATCCCTGCCATAATAAAAGTTTCTGTAGCTGTTACACTTGGAATTTTAAAAAATATATTTGCTCCTTTTAATCTTCCATCTTTAGCTTTTATGGAATATTTCCCATCGCTATGTTCAATCTTAGCCCCCATTTTTTCAAAACCATCTAAAAATAGATCTATCGGTCGTGCTCCAATAACACACCCTCCAGGATGAGGAAAAACTAATTCTCCAAAACGAGCTAAAATTGGCCCTGTAAAAATAACAGAAGCTCTCATTCTTTTAGAAGCTTCTTCGTCAATTTCTACACCGTTAATTCCTTTTGTATTAATAAAATATTCTCCTTCTTTTTCTTTTTTCATTTCTATCCCTAATCCCTTTAAAATCTCATCTAAACGGTTTAAATCTTCAATAAAAGGAACATTTTTAACCCCAAAACCATCCTTAAATAAAACACTTGAAGCCATTACAGGCAAAACAGCATTTTTAGCCCCATTAACCCTTATCTTCCCTGATAAAAAGTTATTATTTCCTAATCCTTGAATTATAAATTTATCTTTTTTCATCCCGTTAAAGATACTTTATTAAAAGTATCTTTAAAGGAACAAGTCCCTTTTTACTTCTAATAAATATCTTTTAATTTAATTTTTAAATTACCTCTTCATCATACGATTATTTTAAAAAATTTACAATTGATTTTAATTTAAGTAATGGTAGAATTAAAAAATGCAAAAAAATAAAAAAGAAAAGAATTCATTAATAGTTATAGGAATATTAATATTAATTTTAGGTAGTTTATTTTATTTTAATTACGATAAAAAACAAAATGGTTTTTTACAAATAAATAGCTTAGACGAAACTCTGGTTATTTACATAGATAACACACAGGAAAAATCAACAAATAGTATTAACCCTGAATTTAAAATAAAAAATGGAATTCATAATGTACTTGTTTACAAAGAAGGATACTGGCCCTGGACTAAAGAAATAGAAATCTTCGGGGAAAAAACTCTTGAATTAAATCCATTTTTTGTCCCTCAAAATACTAGTGGTTTTATAATAGAAAAAGCAGATTCTGAATATTGGACTATTATGGCTGATTTTAGAAAAAACTTAATTTCAACAGAAGCTCTTGAAACAATATCTACAATAGAAATTAAAAAGCAGATAACAGCAATTGATTTTTATAAAAACAGAGATGATGTTATTTTAATGGCATTAGATGATGGTATTTATGCATTAGGAGTTGATTACGAAACAGAGCAAAACTTACAACCAATTTATAAAGGTAAAAACCCTACTTTTATTAAAAAAGATGATAATAATATTTATATCTTAGATAATAACAACTTAATGGAAGTATCTTATTAATTATAATAACCCTGTATCTTATCTACCTAGATAAGATACAGGGTTATTTGTTATCGAACAACAATTCCATCTCTTTTTGCCCTGCCTTTATCAGGACAATCTTTTAAAATTGTATCCAAAATTATTTCACTATGGTATTCTGCCACCTCAAAATCAACAAAATTTTTCCTCATTTCAGAAACAAACAAGGAAAAATGACTTTCTGGATATACATACGAAAAACAAACAGGAAATTTCTTTCCAACAATCATTCCTGGAGGAAAATACATCCTTTGTTTTTGATGAAGATGACAACCTTGACACCCACAGAATTCATTTCCAAGAAATTCGCTTTCTTCGCAATAACCGCAATCATTCATTACAACTAATGACTTAAAACCATCATTATTAGAAAAAGATTCTCTTTTTTGAACCTTTCTTAATATCTTTATCCATTTCTGGACAGAAGATAACCAATTTTTATAAGAAATCTTTATCCTACTTATTTCATCCATAATACCCCCCATTTTTAAAAAATTTTATTTTACAAATCTATTAAAAACATATCATGAAAAATTAATATTGTCCATATTTACAAGAATAATTCAATAATTATTTTTATACCTACTGATGTAGGTAGGTTCTGGTGCTTTAATGAATAGATAGTATATAATTAAATTATGAATATACTAACTGTTATTCCTATATATAGAAATAAATTTCAAAAACCAGCCTTGTTTTTTACTCAAGAAAACTTTTCAATTGGTTCTATTATTCTAGCCCCTTACTCACAATCAAATAATAAAAAAGAAAAACCTGTTTTAATTATAGGAATAGATAACTCAAAAAATACAAAACAATTTTTAAGAAAAACTGATATTCAGATAAACAAAACTACAAACCCTTATGAATTTCCTTTTCTTTCTGAAGAAGTTATTAAAGACATAGAAACAAAAACAGCTAAAATTAAAAATACCTTAGACTTTTCATTAGAAAAAATTTTTACAAAAACTATTAAAAAAGAGCTGAATAAAATTTCTGAAATTTCAGAAAAAAATACTATTAAAAATTATAGTAAAAAAATTATCCCAGATTTTATTAGTAGCAAATTAAAGCCTTTTCTTCCAGAAAAAAAAGAGGTTAAATTAAGTGGTAAGGGAGTTCAAAGCATTGGAAATCTATTATCTCCACAAAATAATAATAAAAAAAGCTCACTTCATTCCGAAAAACATTACTTAGTTGCTGAAATAAGAGAATATTTTCAGGAAACAAATAAAAAAGGCAAAGGTTCTTTTGGTTTCTATCTAGGGTTTTTTAAAAGAATTCCAGAAAATATTATTTATCAATATTGGTCAGAAGTAAAAGAGAGTCGTAAATCAATTAAAGACCAACAAAAAATCTTTTGGTGGAAAATCGGACAATATTTAAAGAAAAAATAATTTATTCTTACAAGTTATTTATACTACAACACTAATATTAACACTTATATTACTCCAGTTAACTGGAGTAATCTTTTGATATTTTTTATTTATTAAAATTAAATTAGTCTAATCTATTAAAAACCTCACAAACATTTTCGGTTACCATAATTAACTGAGATAGTTAAAGTATTTTAACTACTACATATATAAATAACTAATAATAGATAATTATCTCAAATGATTTGTGTTAAATAGATTTAATTACTCCAGTTAACTGGAGTAATTACTAATTTATTCTCTATTCTCTATTCTTTATTCTTTATTCTTTATTCTTTAAATTATATTTTTCATCTAAATCATTAAGAAAATCCCATCTTCCCTTTCCTACAATCGGAGGCATTCCCGCCTTTAAAACAATTTCCATTCCTGTCCAAAAAGTGATTCTATTTTTTCTTTGATTAACAATCTTTAAAATATTTTCATATTTTTCTAAATCAATATCCACAGCAATCTTCCTGACTGTAGTTTGACTTACTTTCAATAAAGTAGAAATTCTATACCAGCTTATATTTTCTTGAAGCATAAATATAACAGCTAATCTTTTGGCTAAAGTTATTTTTTCAGATTCACTCAACAAATCATCTAAAAAATTCCCTGTAAAAGAATTTGTTTTTAAATTAGAAACAACACTAATTAATCTATCATTGATTTGATTTAAAACATTTCTACTTAATCTTTGTTTTGATACGTTAACCATAATATAAATAAAATATAATAAAATATAATAAAATTATTTTAACATTACTCCAGTTAACTGGAGTATTATAATATCTTGTTATATTTAAAATTAATTTTAAATACCATTGATGTTATATAAACAGCTTCTCCTTTAACTTCTATATTAAACCAATCAAACCTTTGTCGTTTTATCACTGGTTTAACTAATAATTAATTACTAATTATCTATTTTTTCAATTCTACGAACATGCCTAACTTCTTCAGGGAAAGAAGTTTCTAACCACAATTTCACTGCATCCTGAGCCTCTTTATCAGAAAGGAACTTAGCTCCTAAAGACAATATATTTGCATTGTTGTGTTCTCTGGATAATTTTATTATTTCTAAATTTGAAGAATTAAAAACAACAGCCCTTACTCCCTTAAAGCGATTAGCAACAATAGCCTCTCCTTGCCCAGAAGAACCTAAAATAATTCCTTTATATTCTTCTGAATTTTGAGATACTTTAGAAGCTAAGGGATTTATAAAATCAGGATAATCATCTTCTGAATGATATTCAAAAGCACCTTCATCTTCTACTTCATAACCTAAATCTATTAAAAAGGGTTTTAGAACTTCTTTTAACTCAAATCCTGCATGATCCGAAGCTATCAAAATTTTTATTGTTTTTTCCATAATTTTACTATTAATTTTTAATTTTATTTAAATTTCTAAATTATCGGTTCAAAATAATTAAGAAGTCCGACCTCAGTATTAAGAAAACAAAACGAATAACTAAAGGTTACGAATATTTTAGTTAAGAGGTCGGACTTCAAATTACTAACTAATTTAAACTTTCACTCGTTTTTAAAACATGCTTAATTAAAGTATTAGTATAACCCATTTCATTATCATACCAAATCAAAACTTTTACTAAGTTACCATCAACCACCTTTGTTAAAGATAAATCAACTAAGGCAGCATAAGGATTAGCGATAATATCAGAAGAAACAATCGGATCCTCTGTTACATTATAAATTCCATCCCATCTTTTATCTTGAGTCGCTTCTTTTAAGATTGAATTTAGTTCCTCTACGCTTACATTTCTCTTAGTTATAAAAGTTAAATCAACTAACGAACCAACTAAAGTGGGAACTCTAACCGACATACCATCAAATTTCCCAGCCAATTCTTTTATAGCTAAGGTTGTAGCAATTGCAGCTCCTGTAGTAGAAGGAATTATATTTTGAGCAGCAGCTCTCCCCTTTCTAAAATCTTTTTTATTAGTGGAGTCAACCAATCTTTGCGTAGAAGTATATGAATGAATTGTATTCAACAAAGCTTTTTCTATACCTATTTTTTGATTTAAAATTTGCAAAACAGGACTAACAGCATTAGTAGTACAAGAACCATTAGCACTAATGTAACAATCTTTCAACTCATCTTCATTTATTCCCATTAAAACAGTTTTTCCTTTTAAATTATATTCTGGAATATCAGGTCCTGAAATTTCTTTCTCTTCTAAAGGATTTTTATTTTCTTTTACAGGGGCACTCAAAACTACTTTTTTTGCCCCAGCTTTAATATGAGCACTCGCTTTTTCATAAGTATTAAAAGCTCCTGTAGACTCAACAACAATATCTACCTCTAATTCTTTCCATGGTAAATATTGTGGATCTGGTTCATTATAAAAAATATCTTTTTCTAAAGACTTGCATTCTGATAATCCATAAGCACTATCGTACTTTAAGAGATAATTTAAATTGTCTATATCTGACAAATCATTAACAGCAACAATTTCTATCTGTGGCTCTGCTAAAGCTAATTTATAAAAAGCTCGGCCTATTCTACCAAAACCATTTATAGCAACTCTAATTTTATCTGTTTTTATCATGTTATTTTTTCTAATTAAATAGCAGGTTTATTATTTTTAAAAAAATCTAATGTTTTATTTAAACTATATTTCATAAATCTTCCTGCAGCGGAAACTTTTTCCTTTAATGCTCCTGTTTTATTTATTTCTTCTATTTCATCTACAACAAGCTCTTCACCAAGATAATCTTCTTTTGAATATTTTATACCAGCTAAAGATGAAACCCCAGATAATTTAGAGATCACAGTAATTGGCGCCTCTTTTATTTTATTATAAGAAAAACTTATAAAAGGAACTAGATTCCCTGTATTTTCAACAAAAAGTTTCTTAAAGCTTCCTCCAACTTCACCAACAGGGGAAGTTTTTATTTTTTTATAAATAATATTAAAAATATTATAAAAATTATCAGCCAAAGAACCAATTAATTCATAAACACCATTGCTTAAAATTTGGGCTGTATTATTTTTACCTGCAAATGAATTTACATCTCCAAACAAGCCTTTCACATTAACAAAACCAAGCGAAGCTGTTACCTCTTCTACAATATCTTCGGTTGCTTCTTTTACATTTTCTAAACCTTCACTAACAGCCTCAACCACAGTATCAGCAACAACTTCAACAACCTCAATTACTGTATCAACCTCAGCTTCAGCAAGAGCCTGTTCTTCTTCGGCTAATATAATTTCAGCCAACTCTTCCTCTGTAACTCCCATATCATAAATATCCTCTCCTTTAGTTTGAGACATATCAACTACAACTTCCTCGTCTAACCTGTTGATAGCTTCTATAATTAAAGAATCTAATTCTTCTTCTAAAATTTTCTTAGCTACTTTAATACCAAGCTCATCTTCTGCAAAAATCTTTTTCTCTTCAAAAGAACCTTCTTCCCAATTATCAACGGTTAATTCTTTTATTTCTGGACTTGCATCTTCTTCATCCACAGCATCTTCTTCCTCCACAATTTCCTCTTCTGGAATATCTACAGAAATATCATCTTCCTTTGGAACTTCAGGAACAACCCCGTAGTCATATACTATAACTTCTCTTGTAGCGGTCGCCACATTTCCTGCTTCGTCTGTAGCTGTATATATTACAAAATAAGATCCTTTAACTGAGGTATCTACAACATCACCGCCTACATGAACACCCAACCCTTCGCTAATATTATCAGTTACCTTAGCTCCTAAATCTACATAACTAGTACCAATTTGAACTAAAGCTGGGTTATTTCCCTGAATTACTAACAACGGGGCTTGATTATCAACTACCCCTGTTGAAGTTGTATTATCTTCTTCAGCCACAGGTTCTGGATCAACAATAGGGTCCTCTTCATCTATTTCTGTTTCACTAGTAATTATATCTGAAATAGTGATTATCTCTGTAATTTCTTCATCTTTTACAAAAGGAATATAATCTCCAAAATCAATTTCTTCTATATCAAGAACCTTTCCAATCAAAGAAGAATAATCAGTGGCCACAGTTCTTGTACTTTCCTCCACCTCTACTAAAGCAAGAGCATCTTCTTTAGCTTTTTTAATAATTTGAATTTCCTGAACTTCCTTTAAATAAACAATATCAGTATTTATAACTTCTGCTAATTCTTCAGATAAATAATTTCCTAAATCTTTTCCTTCTAAAATATTTTTATTAATACTAATATTTTTTTCTTTTAAAACTACCTTCCAAACTTTGTCCTCAACAGCAAGAGTAATATATTGATAAGCTACGAAAAAGTTATCTTCATCTTCGGTAATCTCAACAATCTGCAATTTAGAATCAAACTCATCAAAATTAGTTTCTAAAATCAAAGAAACATCTACTTCCTTTTTAACTTTGGTTGGCTTAATAGGATTAATTACACGAACATCTTCAATCAATCCTTCTCCTAATGTAATAAATTCTTCTTGCTCATCTTGCTCAACTAGAGACTCACCTGATTCAGTAATTACAATATTTTCAGTTTCAGGAATAACTACCACCAATGGTTCTGGTCTAGCAAAAATAGCTTCAGGAAGATCCTCTTTAATAAAATATTCTGTTCCGTCTATTAGTTCTACTTGATTCTCTTGAACATCTGAAAATAAATCTTCATTATCAATACTTGCCACAGGATTAATTGTTTCTGGAGACTCCTCTACAACTTCACCGACATCAGAATTTATCGCTTCTGAGATATTAGCTTGAGCAAAATCAGATAAATTAACATCTGGTGAATCTAAAAAACCAACATCACCCATACCAAATAGACCCATTACCGAAATAATAGTAGTTATCGTTGTATCTTTAATAATATCAATAAATTGATTTAACATAATTTAGCTTTAAATCTGAAATTTATTTTATAAAATAAATAAAGCATTTTTAACAATAGCATTTAATATATTATACCAAAATACTTGTATAAATAAATTTTCTAAGTGGATAACAAATCCTTATAATTACTAAATTAATTTCTATTTTCTAGAATAAAGTAATGCGATTTCTTCATCACTTAAAGCTCGATTATAAATACGAACATTGGCAATTTTTCCAGCATAATTAGATGTATATCCATCACCAATTTTTAAATCAAGGGATGACGCTGTGGCATAAGAATAAAGAGCTGTGGTTGAAGTAATTTCTGCACCATTTAAATACCATTTCAAAACCATATTGTCTAAATCTCTAGTTAGAACAATATGATTCCAGTTATTTAAAGTTAAGGGTGAAGTAGTTCTAAATCCTTGATAAGGGGTCGTATTACTACCAGCTGTTCCATAATAATAACTTAAATCTCCGTCTGTTTCTTGTGTAATCGTTCCTTCTCCCCCATAGGCCTTGGCAAGAGGGTTCCTTCTTGCAGAAAAGTTATCTGGATAAAGCCACATACTTATAGTCTGGCTTCCTGTTACCTGAAAACTTGCCTCGTTCCCCATATTAATATAATCATCAGTCCCATCAAAACTCATCGCTCCATCAGTTTCTCCATTTATTCCTGTTGTTGAAGTTGGTCCATAAACCTCACCATGATTTGAGTAAGCTCCTTTATCACTAGTCTCAACTTCTCGCAAAGATAAATTATCAAAATATAAATATTCAGTATTAAGACCACTCCCACTAACTCTAACAAAAGCCATAGTTGCATCACTTCTTATTGTTCTTGTTATAGAAAAGGGTACCCATTCATCTTCTGTTGTTATAGTCTGAGTTTGAGCAGAATAAGCTCCATTATAATCGTAAAACTGTAAAAAAGCCGATGTAGAAACACCTCCACTAGAAGGAATATAAACATACCCTGAATATCTATATGTTTTTCCGGGGGTTAGGTTATTTAAATTATAAGCACCTATATTATAAAATCCTGCTGTAGTATCTTCTGTTAAAGTTAGTTTTGTTGAAGAAACTCCAGAAAAAGCTTCTGTACTTGAAAGAGCTGTCGTAGCTCTAGCCCCTGAACTAGCACTATTTAAAGTTGGTTTAGCTATCTCACAATCTCCATTAGCAAGCAAATCATCATCTACCTTTTCACTCTCCCCATCTAAAGGCCAATGTCCAACCAAACCTTTTTGCAAAGACCCAGAAGATATTTTTGGACGATAAGAATGATAAAGGGTTTCAAGCTCACTTGAATCCAAAGCATAATTATAAACACGCACATCAGAAATTGAACCTGTAAACTTATAAGTACCAGTATTATACCATTGTCCAATATACTGATGAGAAGAAGAATTAACTAAATCAGAATAAGGACCAGCTATTCCATCTTGTTCTCCATTTACGAAGACTCTCATATATCCATCACTATCATAAGTAGCTGAAACAAAATACCAAGTATCCGTATCTAAAACAGTGTTGCCATAACAAGACCTTTGAGTTCCGTCATGAACACTAAGATGTAATTTTCCAGTACTCCTAACATTAAAATAAGGAAGATAATGCCCCATAAACATATTATAAGCTGGAGTAAAATCAGTCCCATTTATCCAAGCCGTATATGTAAAACCATTACTATCAATATCAAAATCTGTTGAATCGGTAATTTCTACATAATCATTTGTTCCATCAAAAACCATCGCTCGGTCAGCTTGCCCCATTTGGTCGGTGGTAGAAACAGCACCATAAACATCACCATGATTTTCATTTGGGGTTTTGTCGGCAATGCTCACTTCTTTAAACGAAACATTATCAAAATAAATATTACCTATACCAATATTTCCTAAATAAAAAATAACTCTAACATCATCTGTAAAACCGTAAGTTGCATCAAAAGTATAATCATAAGTCTGCCATTCTGAAGTTGGAGTAATATCTTCTATTAAACCACAATTTGTGTATGGGCCAGTATTTTTTATAATACGCGCCGAAAAAGGAGCTGTTGGAGTAAAATCAGCCTTAACTGCAAAAGACAAGCGATATACAGTGCTCGTTGCTGTTGTAAAATATTTATTAGAAAAATTAATATCACCAATAGCACCACCACCATTAGTAATATTTATTTTTCCACTATACGACCCACCAAAATATTCAGAAGAATCAATTGACCCACTCCCCGCGGCACCATTAGCAGAATTAAACCAATACGACCATCCAGTTAAATCACCAGTTTCAAAATCACCATTATCATTAATATTATCTCCCACTTTTTCACTCTCTGAATCCAACATCCAATGTCCTACCAAACCTTTTTGCCGAGTGCTAAATTGTGTTTTTGGACGATATTGTTCGTAGATACTTGTCACTTCTTTAGCACTAAGAGCTTTATCGTAGATACGGACATCGGAAATGGAACCGTCCGTTGGATAATCTCCATTACTTCTAGCGCCGATCCCCACGTTCTCATTAATATCATCTATGTTCCCCGAGGCATCACTATTAGTACTTTCCAATACTCCGTCAACATATATTTTCAAATCAGAACCATCATAGGTCCAAGTAATATTATACCATTGATCTGCAATAGCCCGTGTTGTTGAATCTGCAATTCCATTCCCGCCATTAGTATCCACCCTAATTCTAAAATATTCACTCCCAGCACTACCTCTCATTTGTAATTGATATTCCAAAACAGTAGATTGTGAAACTACCATCTGCTGACTAGACACTTCATCAAATTTTACCCACACTGACCCAGTCATCTCATCAGAAAAATCAATATCGCTAATTATAATATTATCATCCACCCCATCAAAAATCATCGCTTTATTAGCCTGTCCCATGTGGTCGGTAGTGTAGGCGGTTTCGTAAATTTCACCGTGGTTTTCGTTGGCGGTTTTGTCAGCCACAACCATAGATAAAGTAAAATGATATTCATTAACATCATCATCAGTTTCACCAACAAGAAGCATCTTTGATCCATCTAAATTAAAAGCAATTCCTCTAGGGTCTGTGTCTTCACCAGATACACTAAAAACAGAACTATACGAAGCAGAAGAAACATCAAAAGCTGCCCCTAAATCATATACGTTAACCTCAAAGTCACCACTTCCTACAACAAACATTTGAAAACCATCAGCACTAAAAACAAGTTCCTCAGGATAATCATCCTGCCCTGATATATCAAAACTTGAATCATGAGAAGCTGTAGAAACATCAAAACCAGTAGTTAAATGATATTCATAAACATTATCATTCTCAACGCCAGTTACAAACATTTTTGTTCCATTAATATTAAACGTAACCCCCGTAGGATTTCCATCCTCTCCCGAAACATCAAAATCTGAATCAAAAGAAGTTGTAGAAACGTCAAAACCTGTGGTTAAGTGATATTCACTTACATTATTATAATAAATATCAACAATAAACATTTTTGTTCCATCAGTATTAAAAGCAAGTCCCACAGGGTTAACAAGAAAGGATACACCAGGAATCTGATAATACGAATCATAAGAAGCTGAAGAAACGTCAAAGCCTGTGGTTAAATGGTATTCATAAACTCTATCATTAGTCATACCCACAATAAACATTTTTGTTCCATCAGTATTAAAAGCAAGTCCATGAGTCTCCTGATCTTGACTAGTTGTGCTAAAAACAGAATCATGAGAAGCTACAGAAAGATCATAAAATCCTGTTAAACCTTTCTCACTCCCTTCATCTAAAGGCCAATGCCCAACCAAACTAGCACTAGAATCAGCTACTATTCCATAAAAAATAGCCGCCCAAGCAATACTAGAGAAAAATAAAATTCCTACAATTATTACCGATATTGATGTATTTATTTTAAATATTTTTTTCATCTTCTTTTATATAATATTTTTTACTTGGGGGTAGCACCCCCAAGTAATTTAAAACCCTTTACTTGTTTCAAAAGTTTTCTTAATAACCTCACTATCTTTATATCTTTTTGCTTTTATGTCCTTTAACGACTCTAAAGCAAATTTTTTATACTGATCTACTGAATCAAAATGAGACGAGATCATTGATTTATCACAAATATCATTTTTATTATTAATGACTTGATTCTCTTCACCTCTTTTTCCTTTTATAATTTTAACTTTTATATATTCGTCCCAGCTAGATTTATGAAATAATTTTTTATCTTTAACATTTTGAAACTTTTGATGCACTTCAAAATTTAAATTTACATAAACACTTAAAAATCTTAAATAAGAATCTGAATTAATATAAACAGATTTAAAAGTTCCTCCAAATAATGAACCTGTTCTTTTATATCTTTGATTAAAATAAGTAGTATATCCAGAATTAAGTCTTCTCATATATTCACTTATTCCACCTTCAACTAAAGAAGTTAGTATTAAATGATAGTGATTAGGATTTAAACAATAAGCCACAATTTCCACCAATTTCCCATACTTGGGGGTAGCACCCCCAAGCGATTCTTTTCTGTTTTTTAAATTAAAACGATTTTCAAAAATACTCCCTATTGGTTCAACAGAATTAAATTCTTCCATACTTTGATAAAATCTCTGCAAATCAAATTTATCTGTAAAAATAATTCTCTTATCAACTCCCCGATTATAAATGTGATAATATTCGTTTTTTCTGTATATTATTGTTTTTCTCATTTTTTTATTACTTAGAGATCCTACTTGGGGGTGCTACCCCCAAGTAGTAATTATTAGAATTACTGACGAAGTATATTTTCTAGAGCTTCTATCCGAGCTTCTAATGTCTGAGTTTTCTGCTCTAAACTTTCTGCCTGTTTTTCAAGTTCAATATTTTTTTCTTCCAATTCTGCTGTTCTATTTTCTAATCTTGCACTTCTATATTCAATTTTTTCTCCAAAATTAATTAAATCTTTAACTGCTTCTAACAGAACTGCTGTAAATTTACCATATTGAATTGATTTAAACCCGCTATCATCTGTTGAAACCAAATCTGGGTAAACTTCTTCTAGTTCTTGAGCAATCATTCCAATCTGAATTCCTGTTCCAAAATCTTCATTCTTCCATTCAAAAGTAACTCCTCGTAATTTTTTAACATTCTCTAAGGTAGCAGAAATCCCTTCACTTGGGGGTGCTACCCCCAAGTGAATTAATGGTTGGATGTTGGTTTTTAGACGAGCATCTGAAGCATCAGTAATTCCATAGGCTCGTAGAGTTCCTTGAACATCTAATGTATAATCTGGAGAAATCGTTCCTCCTATTCCAACATTTCCTAAAGCTAGCAATGAATTTTCTACTACTAAATTACCAGAATCTTTAATTTGACTTGCGATAGAAGGGCAACCTTCATCTGAACAAACTCGTAAATTCTCATTCAAAACAGAGATGTCTCCTCCTTCAGCAGAAATTATTAAATCTCCAGTGGCAGAAACATTAAATTCAGAATACAAATCATCGTCATAAGAAATTCTAAATTGAGGGTCTGATTGAGACTCGTAAACATCTAACCCTCGGCTAGGTTGAGCTGTCCCAACACCTAGAGAACCAGCGATATAAGCCACATTTTCTACAACCAAATTACCAGTTCCCTCAATCAAAGAAGCTGCTGAAGAACAAGCTCCTCCCGAACAAACCGATAAATTATCATCTGGTAACCGAATATCTTTTCCAGCTGTACTCAAAGATAAATCACCTACAGCCGATACATTAAACTCTGCTAAGTTTTCCTCATCATAAGCCAATTTCATTTGCGGTTCTCCTGTTCCGTTCAAAACCTGCAGAGTATCTCGTGTATAAGTAATGTTATCAGAACCAACTTTCAAACCAATTTCTTTAATAGCGTTCAACATTGTCCAGAAAATAGCATCTGATTCAATAGACAAAAATCCTTCTTTTCCTTCTCTTACAGCTTCAGGAATCACAGACTGAACATCCTGAGCAATCAATCCAACATATTCTCTATCACTAGGAATCCCTAAATCATTGTCTGTTTTATAATTAAAGTAAGAAGGGTAAAGTCCAGACAAAGCATCTAATCCTCTAGTGAAATCACCATTAACATCTTTTAGCCTTTCATCAGAGGAAACTGTCCATGAGCTAGTTCCTGGTTTTGCAGCGGAATCTGTTGATAATTCTAATTGGTATGAAGGAGAGGAATCCCCAATTCCAACTCTTGCATTTTGAATACCTCCTGCTCCATCAGCTTCAGCATAAACAGTTAAAATATTATCACCATCAACCTTAAAGGCATAAGCTTCTATATCTCCAGCTGTTGGTGTAGATGAAACTGGCATATCCATGGCAGTTACAAATCCACTATCTTCAGAGAATTCCATCGCTCCGACATTTAAGGTTGCTCCAACATCTATTTCATCACTAGTATTTACCTTGAACATATTTACATAGTCGGTTCCGGCATTATTATCAGCTGAAAGCCAGTTGTCGTTTGTCATTATTAGTTGACCAGGGCTAGTTATTGTAAGCTTTTTCGTACCATCATAGCGCCATTGAAGTTTATCTGAATCTGACACATCCATGCGCATTGTCCAGTCATTACTTGTACCACTTCCATCTGATGTTAATTGCAATGATGGATCATCAGAGGTGGCTTCTATAGATAGATTAGTCCATGTAGTATCTTTAATATGAAGCACTGACACTGGATCAGTAGTCCCTATCCCGACGTTGCCTGTACTTGTTATTCTCATTAACTCACTACCTACGGCACTAGCACTATGGAATTTCCAAACAAAATCTCCTTGCCCACTTGAACTCCTCAAAGCCCCAGATGACCAACCATAATTAGCAGTAGCGCTCGTATCATAAGTAATTCCAACAAAACCAGTATTATCTACAGTATTGCTTGCCCCCAAATTTAAGTGGGGTGAAGTAAATGCAGAACCATAATCAGACATTGCTTGATAAATTTCTGTTTTCGCCCCTGGATCAGTTGTTCCAATTCCAACATTACCTCTCAAAGCTGTTGTCGTAATAGATTCATTTCCCAAAACGACAGAATTAGAGCCAATACCTTCAGCAGTATAACCAATTACAATCTCATTTTCTTTATCATATCCTGCAGACTTAGTCTGAACTCCTAAATATATATTTTTATTTCCAGAAGTATTTGACATTGCATAATCTCCATAATAATGACCTGCATCATACCCTATGGCAATATTAAGATCACCATCTTCATTACCAACAAGAGCACTATGACCTAAAGCAGAGTTATTGGAACCATCAACATTATTCCAAAGAGAATTATTTCCTATAGCAGTATTAGAATCACCTATAGTATTGTTAGCAAGAGACTCAGTTCCTACCCCTGTATTATAATTACCAGTAGTATTATCAAAAAGAGCATAATATCCTAATGCAGAGTTAAGACTTCCCGTAGTATTACTAGCAAGAGAATTATAACCCGACGCTGTATTTCCATATCCTAATGTTAAAGACTTTAAAGAATCTTCTCCTACCCCTGTATTATAACTAGCAGAAAGAGCTGAAACCGCCGTTGATCCCATTGTAAAATTACCAGAATCCACACCCACAAAAGTATTTCCACCAACAGTTGTAACTGATCCATTATCTCCATAATTAAAATTATGAATAAACGGGCTTGTACCTTTATAAATTATTCCTGATTCATCAGCGTGAGTCGTATTTGGTAATTCAAAATCCCCTGTTATTTCTAGTTGTTGAGATGGAGATGATACACCAATTCCAATATTACCCCCAGATAAAATTGTCATTCTTTGTGTTAATGCTGTATCTGAAGTGGAGTTTCTTGTAGAGAATGTTAAATTACCAACAGTATTACCAGAACCATTTGTTAAATGAGCCTTTATAGCAGCCCAACCAAGACTATCTGCTGTCTTAGACTGACTATTACCAAAAACCAAAGCTCCACCACTTCCACCAGAAGTTCCTGATGAATTAATCATTAGCATATTATCTCTACTTCCTGCATCTGTTAAATCACTAACAAGTTGCCCAGCTCCATAAACCTCCAACTTACCATCAGGGGCAGTCGTCCCAATCCCGACGTTGC
>JAGLSI010000029.1 GCA_023135835.1 Minisyncoccota bacterium | reverse complement strand
GGAAGGCAGTTGTTCTACCACTAAACTATACCCGCATATCTATTTATTTTAAATAACAGTGATTATTTTATCATATTAAAATAAAAAAACAAAACTTTATTTTAAAAGGTAATAATGTATAATATATAACTATATGTCCCTGTGGTGAAATGGATATCACAACGGTCTTCGGAACCGTTATTGCGGGTTCGAATCCTGCCGGGGACACAAAATTATGAAATATTTTTTGACCTTGGCAGGATTCGAACGGTGATAGAAAAAGGACTAAATGTCCTTTTTCGAGCCGCGACCAGCAGTACTTAGTAAAATTAGAGTGAGTTTACGAACGAATAATTTTATTTAGTAACTGCGGGTCGAATCCTGCCGGGGACACAAAATTATGAAGTAAATTAAGTTCATAACAAAATTCAAACAATGATAGGAAAAGGATTAAATATCCTTTAACCAAATCATATCAAAAATATGATAAGTTTCACCTGAAACACTAATATTATGAAAATTATTCAATCAAAAATACCAAAAGAAGTTACACGTGTAACCTCAACCTTAGAAAAAGCTGGTTTTGAGGCTTATTTAGTTGGTGGCTGCGTAAGAGATCTTCTCTTAAAAAGAACCCCTGAGGACTGGGACATCACAACAAACGCTAAACCAGAAGAAATTCAAGAGCTTTTTGAACATACTTTTTACGAAAACCCCTTCGGAACAGTAGGAATTGTTTCAGACCCTAAACCTATGATCGGGCAAAGTGAAAAAATAGGTATAGACGAAACATTAAAAACAATAGAAGTAACTCCTTATCGCTTAGAAAGCGCATATTCTGATGACAGGCATCCAGATACTGTTATTTTTAGCGATAAGCTAGAAGATGACCTAAAAAGACGTGATTTTAGTATCAATGCAATGACCTACAATGTTTCAGGTGAAACATTGATTGACCTATATAAAGGACAGAAAGACTTAAAAGACAGGATTGTAAGAACTGTGGGAAAAGCTGACGACAGATTTAATGAGGATGCCTTAAGGATACTAAGAGCTGTGCGTTTTGCAACTAAATTAGATTTTTCAATAGAAAACGAAACAGAAAAATCTATTATTAAATTTTCTAATAAGTTAAAAAATATCTCTCAAGAAAGAATTAGGGATGAATTTATAAAAATAATAATGTCTAACAACCCAATGGATGGTATTATTTTAAGCCATAAATTAGGACTTTTGAAATACATTATCCCTGAATTAGAAATGGGCTTAGATGAAAAACAAAAAGGAGCCCATATTTATACTATTTGGGAGCATAACCTAAGAACCTTACAGCATTCAGCAGACAAAAATATGCCTCTACACCTTCGTTTATCAGCTTTATTACATGATATAGCTAAGCCGCATACAAAAAGATGGCATAAAGATAAAAAAGAATGGACTTTTTATGGACATGATGTAGTGGGTGAACGAGTTTCTCGTGAAATATTAAAAAGATTAAAGTTTTCTGGAAAAATAATAGATGTGGTTCCTAAATTAGTAAGAAACCATCTATTCTTTTCAGATATTGATCAAATTACCTTGTCAGCAGTAAGACGAATAATAGCTAATGTTGGTCCTGAAAATGTATGGGATCTAATGAAATTAAGAACTTGCGATAGAATAGGAATGGGAGTACCTAAAGAAAAACCTTATAGATTAAGGAAGTACATGGCGATGATAGAGGAAGCTATGAAAGACCCTGTTTCTGTAAAAATGCTTAAAATAAACGGAAATCGTATTATGGAGATAATAAATGAAAAACCAGGACCTAAAATAGGTTTAGTTTTAAATGCCTTACTAGAAGAAATACTAGATAACCCAAAATTAAATACTAAAAAATATCTAGAAACAAAAACACTTGAACTTATTAAGCTGTCTGAAGAAGAATTGATACAATTAAGTCAGAAAGGGGTAGAAAAGAAAACTGCTCAAGAAGAAAAAGAGTTAAAAGAAATTAGAGACAAACATCATGTAAGTTAATGTTTAAATAGCAGCCCTTTAATAGCGCTCCGAGCGCTATTATTTTATCTTCTATATAATTAAAAAGGCTCCCGAACAAATTAATGAGCGAGAGCCAAACCCTTTTGAAAAGAAAACAGAGGTTTTCTTTTCTACCTATAAAGAACAAAAAACAAATCTCAAATTTTCAAAGAACTAACTGTCTCTTATGATAATTTATATAAAGGACATTGTAAAGGACACAGTGTGGATAACTTGATTATGTCCTTTACAAAAAACTTGTTATTAACACTTACTTATTCAAACGAACTTTGTTATGGAATCTCTTAAATAAATTTTCCAATTCTTTTGAATCTTTAAATTCTGTCTGTATTTCAACCCCTTTATTTAAAACTTCAAAACCCATTTCTTTATAACGAGGAATAAGATGCCAATGAATATGCTTAGCTTCGTCTATATACATCAAATAAACTTTTTCTACTCCGTAAAATTTTCTTAGGGATTCTCTTGTTATTTTTACAGCGTCCATTAAATACTCATAGTCATCAATATTTAATCTTTTTAAATCATCTTTCTCTTCTTTCCAAACAACAATAGAATGCCCTTTAGTCTTAGGTTCCACAGCTAAACAAACATAAAGCTTGTGATCTTCGTAATATATAGATTCTTTAGGTGGGGTAGGTAAATTACTCATATAAATGTTATTTTTAAATTAATAATTATTTCTTATTATGGAATTTTTTATGTATATCCTTAAGATGCTTGTCTGTCATATGAGTATAAATTTGAGTAGTAGAAATAT
>JAGLSI010000028.1 GCA_023135835.1 Minisyncoccota bacterium | reverse complement strand
CGTAGCCGTTTTTTTATTTATATTTTTATTGAAAAGGATTCTTAGCACCACGCACTTCAAAATGAACATGAGGACCAGTAGATCTTCCTGTTGAGCCAAGGTATCCAATTACCTGCCCCTGAACAACATGATAACCTACCCAAACTATATTAGAACTATTATGTGCATACAAAGTCTGTGTCCCATTATTATGTTTAATTACAATATAATTTCCATAACCTCCGTTCCAATAATCATTATCTTTAGAGATAATAACCTCTCCTGATGCAGCAGCTAATATTGGAGTTCCTTTTGGTGCAGCAAAATCAATAGCATTATAACCATGTAAGTCTTGTGAAATTCTTCCTCCTGAAATAGGTTTTATATAATATCCTGAATACTCAGGACCATTAGTTCCTCTAACATTTAATTGATTTCTTAATATACTTTGAGTTAATGAAGAACCTGCGCTAGAACTTGGAGCAGGTAGAGCATCTATCCCTCCAGGAATTACAACCTCATCTCCTACAGCCAAAGTATCATCTTCTAATAAATCATTGTATTGTCGTGTTTCTTTTAGGTCTCCTTTATATTTTGTAACAATAGAAGCTAAAGTTTCACCTTTTACAACATTATGTTTAACTCCACTAATAGGCAAAATACTCAAAACTTGCCCATTTTTAATCAAATCTCCCTGCTTAATATCATTAGACCAAATAATAGTTCCTACAGAAACACCAAACATTTCCGCAATTTGACCCAAAGTATCACCTTCTCGCACAATATAAGTAGCAATTCTATCAGAATTAGAAGGTTCTTTAATATTAGCCATTGTTCCACTGGGACCAGTTTCAGAAGATAGAGCTGAATCATCTACAATAACAATATCTCCCCCTCCTTGAGCTAAATTAGGACTACTATTTATAGAAGTATATAACAAAGCCATATTTTGCAAATTAAGGTTATTATCCTTTAGAACTACCACTTCTTCTATATTACTTTCAAACCATCCAGTAAACAAAGAAAAAACACCAGCGTTACTAACAGAAGGTGTTATTAAGAGACATAGAGTAATAAAAAAACCAGCATTTTTCATGAAGAAAACGCTAATATCTGTTTTAATCGCTTGTTTCATCAATATCTTCGCGGAAACAAGGTCTTTTATATTGTGTATAATAAGCCTAAATGTTAATTATTGAGCATTCGCAACTATCTACTATCACTTCTAAACTATTCAATTATTCCATAATAATATACGAAATATACTAAAAAGTCAATACTTTTATCTTTAAATAAACCTTAATTAAAGATACTTAAATTATATCAATTTATAGACCCTCGTCTAGCACTTATGGGGATAAAAACTAATCTAAATAATATGCTATACTGCTTTAAATGTCATACTTAAGTGAACTAAATTCCGAACAAAAAAAGGCAGTTTTACATAAAAAAGGTCCTCTTTTAATTTTAGCTGGAGCTGGAGCTGGAAAAACTAGAACAATTACTTATCGTATCTTACATTTAATAAAGGGTGGGGTTGCTCCTGAAAATATTTTAGCAGTTACTTTTACTAATAAAACAGCTAAAGAAATGCGAGAACGAGTTTTAGAACTTATAAACCAAGATAAAACATTAAATCTTCCTATTTCTTTTTACACACAACCTTTTATAAAAACATTTCACTCTTTAGGGGTTCATATTCTTCGTGAAAATTTCAGAGAGTTAAAAATTCTTAAAAATTTTTCTATTTTAGATAAAAATGATTCACAGAAAATTATTAAAGAAATAATTACTTCTCTTGAATTAGACCCAAAACAATTTGAACCTAAAAAAATATTAGGAATTATTTCTCGTCAAAAAGGAAAATTTGTTACCGCCTCATCTTTTACAGATAAAATAAGCAACTCTTCCCAGCAAGGAAATGAGTATTTGTTAAAAATTACGGCTAGAGTTTGGGGGAAATACGAAGACACTCTTGAAAAAGAAGGGTCTTTAGATTTTGATGATCTTCTTTTAAAAACAGCCTCTTTATTACAAAATAATAAAGAAATATTAAAAAAATATCAAAACCAATGGCAACAAATTCATGTTGATGAATATCAAGACACTAATAAAGTTCAATATAAAATTATCCAATTACTTTCAAAAAAACATCAGAATCTATGTGTAGTAGGAGATGCTGATCAAAATATTTACTCTTGGCGAGGAGCTAATATTCAAAATATTTTAAACTTTGAAAAAGATTTCAAAAATGCAGAAACTATTTTATTGGAAGAAAATTATCGTTCTACTCAAAATATTTTAAAAGCAGCTAATCAGATAATTCAAAAAAATTTAGAACGCCAAGAAAAAAATCTCTTTACTAAAAATTCAAAAGGGGAGAAGATAGGTACTTATTTAGCTTATAATGAAGGAGATGAGGCTAATTTTGTGGCTCAAAAGTCTAAAAATTTAATTGAAGATGAAAAAGTTTCACCAAAAGAAATTGCTGTTTTATATAGAACTAATTTCCAATCAAGAATATTAGAAGAAGCTTTTTTAAATGCAAGTGTTCCATATCAAGTTCTAGGAACTAAATTTTTTGACCGAAAAGAAATAAAAGATATTATTGCTTACCTTAAAATAGCTTTAAACCCTAAAGACTTAACTAGTTTAAAAAGAACTATAAATACTCCTGCTAGAGGAATAGGAAAAGTAACTTTAATTAAAATAACAACAGGAAAAGAAGATGAACTAAGTCCAACGGTAAAAACAAAAATACAAAATTATAGAAATATATTAAATAAAATTTTAGAAAATTCCAAAAAATTAAAACCCTCAGAGTTAATAAAATTAATCATTTCTGAGAGTAAAATTACTGAGCAATATAAATTAAAAGGAACTGAGGATGACCTAGAAAAACTTTCAAATATAAAAGAGCTTGTTTCTTTAGCTATAAAATATGATAAATTACCTTTAGGAGAAGGGCTGGAAAAATTACTTGAAGAAGTTGCTTTAAGTAGCGACCAAGATGAAATAGATGATAATATTGGAGGAGTAAAATTAATGACAGTTCATTCAGCGAAAGGGTTAGAATTTGATTATGTTTTTATTACAGGACTTGAAGATGGATTATTTCCAAGTAAAATGATGGGAGAAAATAGTATTAGTAAAGAAGAAGAGGAAAGACGTTTATTTTATGTAGCTATAACCAGAGCTAGAAAAAAGATATTTTTATCTTATACCTCAACGAGAACTATTTTTGGATCTCGTAGAACTAATATCGTCTCAGAATTTGTAACTGATATAGATGAAAATTTAATTGAATATACCGACTCATTAGGAGATAATATTTCTCAAGATATAAGTGATGAAAAAATTGAATATCTTGAATGGTAATAAAACACTAAAACACAAGAACATAAAAACATTAAAGCAAAATGAACAATCCAAACTTTAAAGATAAATTAAAAATAAAAATAGATAATTATGTTCATTTTGTTTATAAATTAACAAAAAAATTTCCAAAAGATGAATTATATGGAACAACTTCTCAATTTAAAAGAGCTACTTTATCTATAATTTTAAATTATATTGAAGGGTATGCGAGAAGAAGGCCTTTAGTACAATTTAATTTTCTTGAAATATCGTATGGCTCACTAAAAGAATCAAAATACTTATTACATTTTGTATTCAAAGAAGGATATATAACTAAAGAAGATTATACTAAGAGTTTAAAACAAATAGACGAGATAGGGGCTATGCTTTGGACTGAGATATCATCTTTAGAAAAGAAGTTAAAA
>JAGLSI010000027.1 GCA_023135835.1 Minisyncoccota bacterium | reverse complement strand
TATAAAAGATTATGATGTAAAAATTATAGCTGAAAAAGTTGAAACGCTTGAAATTTATAATATCTGTGTTGATATGAAATTTGAGTATATGCAAGGCTATTATTTTTCTCGCCCCCAAATTATTAAACAAAAAAATGTACAGACAAATAAAGCCGTTGCTTTAAATCTTATGCAGCAGCTGCAAGATCCGCAAGCAGATTACGATAAGCTTGAAACTATTCTGTCTCAGGATGTGGCTCTCTCATACAAATTATTGCGTTATATTAATAGCGCTGAATTTACTCTACGAAGAGAAATTGATTCATTAAAAGATGCGGTAGTTCTACTAGGCATTAAGAATGTGAAGAACTGGGTTTCATTACTTCTTATGTCTAAGGCTCTGGGTAATAAGCCAAATGAACTAATTGTTACTGCAATGGTACGCGCAAAGATGTGTGAGCTGTTGGCTGAAAAATTCAACCCAAAAATAAAATCACAAATGTTTATTATTGGTCTATTCTCAATACTGGATGTATTGATGGATACGCCAATGATTGAATTACTTGATACTATTATTCTAAGTGGCTCCATTAAGCTTGCGCTATTAGATCGTTATGGTGAGCCTGGTGAAATATATAATCAGGTTTTATTGTATGAAAATAATGAATGGGATGAATTATCTAAAACAGGGGTAGAGGCAGCTGAATTTTCGCATGCTTATATTGAAGCTGTATTATGGGCAGATTCAACTATAAAAGCACTTTAACTTTTCTATTTTTCTTGTGAAATATTTTTTAGTGGTTCGAGAACTTTAGAAAAATTAACCGGCATTACATACAAAATTACTTCCTTTTCCTTTTCATGCAATGCTACATCTACCCCTATTTCCGGGTATAACCAGTGTACTGTTTCATTTTTTTGTTCAGAAATTTTCTTTGTCGGAATTCCAAAACGTTTTTCTACAAGATCATCGTTTAAATTAATCGATGGCAAATAAGTTATGGCGCTAATTGCTTCGTTTCTCATGCCCTTCTGGTGATCTGAACTTAATGTTACACGACGTGTTCCGCTACCTAATGTGCTTATGCGAACACCACTGTCAAACATAGGCATTATTCTGGATTGATCGATAGAGAAAGAAAGAATTATTTTAGAACTTAAGCCACCGATGAGTACTTTATCAAAAAAGGCTTCAATTACTGCGTCATTATTTTTAGGTTTAAATAAAGATAGCTCAGCTGATTCCTTAAAAAGTTTTTCAGCCTGGCCTAATGTTGTTTTACCAAGATTAATTTGAAATACAGAAGTTGAACCATCCGCGTGTTTATTTACCTGCCAGGGGAAACCCAGATTCTGGCTTTGATCCATATTGGATGAAAAATACAGACCAAGTAACAAAGCCAGTATGCTAACGGCCAGGACACTTAAAAAAGCATGTTTAATCATTAAACATTCACAACTTTTTCATTTTGGCTTATGCCCTGCTCTTCAGCTACAGGCTCAAGCGAATTGAGTGGAAATTTTTCTTTTACCCAGTTGGGTAATATGCCAATTTTTGCATGATGCAAGGCTTCTGATTCCATAATAATTAATGCCAGCACGGTTACCATAACGGGAAGAGCTGCTGCACCGCCTAGTGCCCAATGCTGTGGCTTGAGGTCGCCATTAGACAGCCAATATAACAGTAAAAATACGCTGCCGACTATTGTTAACATGATTAGAAAAATAAAACTGCGTTTAGCACATAGCTGCCAATGACCGTTAACATACCAACTGGCTTTAGATTTTGCGCGATGGGCGCCGATAAATATGGTGATTAGCAAAAGGACTGATGTAATGGGAACAATGGCGATGTAGTCAATTAATACGCCAGTCGTCAGGCAGGCGACGAAGACCAGAACATGGTTAAAAATAAGATTGATAAGCAGAAGATCATGTGGGATTTTCGCTTTTTTGCTATCTTCAGCGGTTATCTCAAATTGCTGTGCCATATTGTTGATCCGATCGTTAAAATCAGCAAGGATTTTAGCATTTTCAGTTAATTATTACTTGGTAATATACTATTTTCTATCAAATAGGCGTCTATAGTTGATGCTACTCAATTCAGCGATATTTTCTATGCTGTTTGAGCGTACTTCAGCCAGGCACTCAGCTACATGACTTACCCATGAGGGTTTATTCTGCTTGCCTCTGTGAGGCATGGGGGCCAAATACGGAGAATCAGTTTCAATGAGGAATCGATCATCGGGCACTTTTCGGGCAACATCTCGCAAAGCCTGGGCGTTTTTGAAGGTCACTATGCCGGAAAATGAGATATAAAAGCCCATATCCAGCGCTGCTTTAGCTATATCCCAGCTTTCAGTAAAACAATGTAAAACCCCACCGCATTCATCTATCTGCTCAGATTGCATAATATCGAGGGTATCTTGCTGTGCATCCCGGGTATGCACAATGACGGGCTTGTTAAGCGCTCGAGCGGCCTGAATATGACTGCGAAAGCTCTGTTGCTGCTGCAGTTTACTGTCTTTAGCGTAATAGTAATCCAGTCCGGTCTCCCCTATTGCCACGACACGGCTATCTTGCCCCAGCTGCTGAAGTAATTCACTGGTGCTGCTATGACTGGCGGCATCTGAGGGGTGTACGCCTACTGAGACGTCAATATAGTCATAAGGATCGATCAGCGCTCGCATAGGCTTATAGCTTTCCAGATTAATGGATACGCAAAGCATACGATTGACCTGGCTGGCTTTTATATCATCAAGCAATGTGTCAAAGCTGTTATTAAAGTCTTTAAGGTCAATACAATCAAGATGGCAATGGGAGTCGATAAACATAGGCTGTGAGCAATGTGATATTCAAGGCTGATTGTTTCAGCCTGGTGATTTAATTAGGCGTGTATTCTGGTGTATTACATGGTGTGAGTCATGCGATCGGCTTTAAGGGCACCTGCAAGGTAGGTTTCAATTTTGTTACGTGTCTGGCCGTTATCCTGAGCACCAAACTGCACACCAATACCTGTAGTTTTATTGCCCTGAGCCCCCATAGGTGTAATCCATATGATTTTACCTGCAACAGGTAAGCGTTCTTTATCTTCCATCAGGGTCAACAGCATGAATACTTCATCACCAAGTGAGTAGGCTTTACCGGTTGGTATAAATAAGCCACCATTTTTAATAAAAGGCATATAAGCTGCATAAAGTGCGGCTTTATCCTTAATAGTGAGAGATAGTATTCCTTGTCTTGGTGCTTTTCCTGGAGTCGCCATAAATTTGTGTAACCTGTATCAGGCCCTTTTTAATAGTTGTTCCCATGATATTAGCAAATCTTCCCACAACATTTGGGTATTTAGGGGAATTGATTGCACTTTTCTGAATTTAATAATTTGATCCAGTAGTTGATATAGTAGAACGGATTGCAATTTTAAGCTGAGCTCAATGAGTTCTTTACGGTAATCCTGATTAACCAGGTTGCAGTTCTGGCCATAGTGAATCAACTTTAAAAGATCACTAACCCAGTCATATGCCCAGCCTAATAACGAATGACTGGGCCATTTTGAGAGTTTTTGTGCATGCTCAATAACAGGCTGGTTGCGAGCTACTGCCAGCAAAGCTTCCATCAATCCCTTTCGTTGTTCTGGCAGATCACTATCAGCAAAATGTTGAGCCCTTAATGGTGCACCATGGGATATATTGAGTAGTTGGCTAACATCACCTGATACATTCTGCGAAAGCCACTGACTGGCCTGTTGTGTATCGGGTACCTGAAAGGATATCGACTGGCATCGACTTCGAATAGTGATGGGTAAACGATGGGGTTTTGAGGTGACCAGAATGAGAATCGACTGATCATTTGGCTCTTCAAGTGTTTTAAGCAAACTATTAGATGCATTTATGTTCATCTGATCAGCGTGATTGATAATAGCAATCTTATAACCAGCGAATTGGCTGGTGAGAAAAAACTCAGTACAAAGCGCACGTATCTCATCTACTTTAATGACTTTGGATTCATCCTCAGGTGCCAGGTAGGTCAAATCTGGGTGTGTACCAGCCTCAGTGAGCCTACATGAATTGCAGTTACCACAGGACTCACCATTAGATTGAGGGCTCTCGCATAAAAGCGAAACCGCTAGCGACGAGGCAAACTCGGATTTACCAAGACCATTCGCCCCGCAAAGTAAAATGGCGTGGGGTAAACGTTGATGTTCACGCTGATTGTTTAATAACTGCCACTCAGTGTTTTGCCAGGGATAAATCATATTCTAAGCCAGTAAAAAATTAGGTAGATATTATCATGATAAACGCACTATACCATTCATCCGATTGGTGAATGATAATTAGTAATATTATTCATATTTAAATTTGTCTGGCTATACTTTTAATAGCAGTAAGTCAGTATTTTCCTTAGAAATTTTGTGGTTTTGTTTTTGACTTATCTATAAATGAGTAATGAATTTGCCCCCCAGAGGAGATGAGAACAATGGTGTATGAAATAGCTGGAAGGAATATTGAAACAAATGCTCAGGGTTTTTTGAGCAATCTTGATGAGTGGAGTGAAGATTATACTGAAAAAATGGCTGAACAGGATGGTATAGAACTATATAACGATCATTGGGAATTAATCTTATATTTTAGAGAATACTTTAATGAAAATCAGACAACTCCAACCATGCATAAAGTTGTTCGGGAGTTAGGTAAGCAGAATCAGCATTTTCATGATCAGAAGGCTTATGAAAAACATATCTATCGCCTGTTTCCATCCGATCCTGCACATGAGGTGTGTAAATTAGCTGGTTTGCCTATGCCACAGCCTGATGATTAATTTCAATTAAAAATTAAAAACCCGATTTATTAAATCGGGTTTTTTAATTATGTCGTTTATAGTTAAAAGTGGTCATTCAAGACTGAGTGATTTTAATAAATGCCTATGTATTATGTTTCCAGAATTCCTGAAAT
>JAGLSI010000026.1 GCA_023135835.1 Minisyncoccota bacterium | reverse complement strand
GTTTCCGCAGGAACTTCCCCGTTCTCAGAACCAGAAGCTCAAGCTATCCGAGATTTTGTTTTAGAAAATAATCCACAAGCTGTTATTTTCTGGCACAGCCAAGCTAATGCTGTTTACGCATCAGAGTGTGAAAATGGAGTTCTGCCAGAAACTCTTGATATTATGAATACTTATGCAAAAGCATCTGATTATAAAGCCATTAGTTCCTTTGATGCTTATGAAGTAACTGGCGACGCTGAAGGCTGGCTAGCTTCAATTAATATTCCAGCTATTACAGTGGAACTTGAAGATCACGAATCAATTGATTGGAAAAGAAATTTAGCAGGTGTCAAAGCCCTTCTTGAGTATTACAAAACAAATTAATTATCTTTACAATCTACCAACTTATTGATATAAGTTAAATAGGAAAAAATAGTTCATCAAATTAAACTAAATAACTTGTAGCAAAAAGGAGGAGAAAATGGAAGATGAGTTAAGAAAATTAGGTGATGCGGATTATGTAGAACCTCCCGTCATTGCAAAATTATACTGGGAAACACTTACGGAGAAAGAAAAACTTTCTTTAAAATTTGAAGGATACAAAAGACTTTATGAAATGGCTAGAGGAGATAAAGACCTCCGGAAAGAACTTTGGAATTTTGCAAATAGAAAGCCAGAAAGTTTTAGCGACTTTCACTGGCTTTGGAAATATGCTCCTCGAGACACTATTCTGAAGGATTTTAAAGTAGAGAATGCTTGGAAATTATTAGTGCAACAAACAAAAATCCTTTTGGGAAAATGACCGTCCACAGAAAACCGTTTCTGTCTGGACGGTTTTCTTATTCTTATTTTTTAAACATAATTTCTTGACATATACCGCATAGGGGTATATCATAGATAAAATAAAAAATTACTAGTAATCAAAATAAATTATATGAAAAATAAATTTACACCCTTAATGTTTTTAATATCACTAGGAGCTGGAGGAATAGCTATTTCTGGCTTCTCTTTTTTAAACTACACAGCAGAACACGGTAAAGGCTTAGTTTATATCAGCCAAATATTAAGTATAAATTCAATGTTCTTAGAAGTCCTATTTTATAGGTTAGCAGAAATAATTATGGGAGTATTTGCTTTAATCCATGTTTACCTAACTATATATTTACTAAAAATTTATATTCCTTGGTTAAAAAGTGCCGAATACAAGATAATTAAAAACGACCCTCTAAAAAATGCTTCCCTAGTTACGCCTTTTATTTCATTAGCTATGACTATGAATGTATTTTTGGGAGTAATAAGATATTTTATTCCAATAGCTGCTCAAAATTTACAAATGTTTATGTTCTCAGGATTTATCATCTGGTTTATCTTGTGGTTAGCTCTTATGAAAACAGAAATCTCTCTTCTTAAAATATCATTTTCAAAAAACTTTGACATCAGCCAAATTAATTTTGGATGGTTACTACACCCTTTTGCATTAGGTATGGTAACTGTTACTGGTATGGGAATAGCTGCCTTAGCACAAGACTATATCTTAGCAAGCACAGCAATGTTCCTATCACTTATTTCAGGAACTATGGGATTGTTTTTATTAACTGTAAAATTAATCACATTATTTAAAAGCCATATTACAGCCCCAGGTCTTCCTAAAAAACAATTTTTACCAAGTTTTTTAATTGTAATTCCTAATATTACTCTCTATGCTATTAGTTTTTTTAGATTTGGTCATTATTTAGAAACTAAAATGCATTTTGAAATGGGATCTTATTTTATAATCGTAATGCTTTTAAGTTTTACTTTTGAAATATGGTATCTATCGTTTGGAATTGCCTTACTTAGAGATTACCTTAAAAAAGAAATGAGGGAAGAATTTCACATTTCTCAATGGGGATTTATTTGTCCATTTGTTGCTTTTTCTGTTTTAGCTGCTTTTATACACAACCTATTCATCCCGTCATTATATTTTAGTTCTTTCATTTTATTAGTAATATTATTTACAGCAAGTCTATTTTTCTACCTTTTAAATCGTCATATAAAATGTGTTAGAAATAAAAAGATTAAATTTACTTGTATGACAGATTAGATTTTAAAGCCATCTAAAGATATAATAAAATAATGGAATTAACTAAAAATAAAAAAGTTTCTTTAAAAAAAGCAATTTTAAAAACTATTCAATCATTTAGGATTTCTATCCCTATTATTATCGGGGTCTTGCTTTTAGTTAATCTAATAAACATCTATGCAAAAGATTATTACCTAAGCTTATTTACAGGAAACTTGATGCTAGATTCTTTTATTGGAGCTTTAGCAGGAAGTATTTCTCTTGGAATTCCTTTAACAAGCTATGTTATTGGGGGAGAATTATTGAAAGAAGGAATCTCTTTAATTGCCATTACAGCTTTTATTTTAAGCTGGACTACTGTTGGAATAGCAATGCTCCCTTTAGAAATAAAATTTATGGGCAAACGATTTGCACTTATCAGAAACACTGTTAATTTTATTTTTGCTATTATTATTTCTATTTTGGTTATATTAACTCTTTCTATTTTATAATGAATAAATTACCTGATAAAAAGAAAATAAATGGAGTAACGAAGTTTTTAATCGTTGTTTTAATAACCTATTTAATAGTAGCCTTATTTAATTTTTCTATTGCTCAAAAAGCTTTTGTTGATTTTCTACTAATGTTTATAAAAATAATTCCAATCTTAGTTTTTGTTTTTATATTAATGACAATAATTAATTTTTATTTTACCCCAGAAAAAATAAAAAAACATTTAGGAGAAAACTCAGGAATTAAAGGTTGGATATATACAATGTTTTCTGGAATTATCATATCTGGTCATCCTTATGTCTTTTTTCCATTACTAAAAGATTTAAAAGAACATGGAATGAAAGACTCTTTGTTAGCTGTATTTTTGTATAGTAAAAATATAAAAATCCCTTTTTTACCAGTCATGGTTTATTATTTCGGACTAAGTTTTACTATAGTTTTAACTATTTATACTGCTATTTTCTCAGTTTTAAATGGAATTATTGTAGAGTGGCTAATAAAACGAAGGTAAGAAATCTCTTGCTTATCAACCTAAAATCATATATAATCTGCTCTATAAAAATATTATGTCACAAGATAGATTAATTAAATTAGCTTGTCAGGATTGTCAAAGAATCAATTATTGGTCAAGTAAAAATAAAAAGTTAATTGTTGATAAAGTTGAACTCAGCAAGTATTGTAAATGGTGCAGAAAACACACTGTTCACAAAGAAACTAAAAAATAAACTTATTTTTTAGTTTAATATTTTATATAAAAAAATCGCTTTGCGATTTTTTTAACTTTCAACTTTTGGCTTTTTACTTTATACTTACCTCCAAGGGTCTATCGGTTAATTGGTAAACCACTGGTCTCCAAAACCAGGACTGCAGGTTCGAGTCCTGCTAGACCCGCAATAAAATACTTTAAGCCAAAGCGTTTAGCTTTGGTTTTTAGTATTTTATACTGGTCATGGACTCGAACCGAAGGAGTATATTTTCTGTAGCGAAGCGAAAGAAAATACGACTGAGCGGGGGTCGCGAGTTCTTAGTGAAATTGAGTTCGTAGAACGAAAATTTCACTTAGAACTGGAGACCGAGTCCTGCTAGACCCGCAATAAAATACTTTAAGCCAAAGCGTTTAGCTTTGGTTTTTAGTATTTTATGCTGGTCATGGACTCGAACGGTGATAGGAAAAGGACTAAATGTCCTTTTCCGAGCTGCGACCAGCAGTACTTTGGTTTTTCGAGTTTGAGTTTACGAAAACAAAGAAAAACCTTAGTAATTGTGGGTTGATTCCTACTAGAATGAATATAAACAAGAACAAATCCATCAGCTCATTTTGATGAGCCGATGGAATTTTTTTACTTTTATTAATTTGAAGTATTTATCCACAATTTTACAAAAAATACACAAGAAACCCTTTACTTTATACTAATACTGTTATACTATATTTATAGTTGTTATTTTAATATCTTAGGGGGTGAAAAATGGCTAAAAAACGAAAAGGGGTAAAAGCTTTTCAACAAGGAAGAAGCTTCCAGATTGAAGGGAGTTACAAGTTCGCAATTCAAATACCTGATAACGCGGTTGGTCGTAGCGGTTCCTATTGTTCAAATTGTGGCAACGAAGAATCTTATTGCCATCAAGTATGCCGAGAGTGTGGGCTTCCTTTTATTGGACCCTTTGGGCTACCGCAATTACCTGCTTGGGGAAGTTTGAGCCTAAACAAAAAGAAAGCTCTCGTTTTAGAAATTTTCACGAATTTTAAAAATAGAGGGCGTATGGAATATGAAGGAGTCCGATTCATTCCATTAACTCCTGCCGAGTTGGCAGAAGTTGAGAAAAATGGAGTAGAAGAATTATTTCTTGGTGTCCACGGAGTATCTCCCAACAACCTTAAAAATATTCTCCGTGCATAATACGGAGAAAACGACCACAACAAAGACCCTTTTGCTGTGGTCTTTGTTACCTCTATTAAGATTAAATAAATAATTTAACCAAACGAATGTCCTCCCAAGAAATATTATCTGGAAGGGCTTTTTTAATTGGACTTAATTTGTCTCCTCCTACTTTTTTCCAAACCTTAAGTATTTCATCAAAATTTAACAAATCATCTTTTATATATTCAAAATTGACTTTCCCACCCCCCTTCTCTTCTGCTAATTTTTCTAAATGACTAACTATGGTAGAAATAGTTAAATTTCGTTCTCTAGCAATATCTTCTATCATCATTTCCTGAAGCACCATTTTTTTAGTAATATCAAAAGTTGATATTTTCTCTTCCTTATAATTTTCAACAGCAGAAACCTCAACAAAATCTTTTTGAACTTCTTTAATATTCCTTTCTGATTTTAAACAAAACACCGCTCTTTCAGATTCTTTTTTTAATTCTAAATCAAAGTCTAAAATCTCATCATTTACCTGCAACGCCGTATTGTTTATCCCTTTTAAATACAAACCATCAAGCGATCTTACCCTAGATAAAGCCACATAACCCATCCCTGCTACAAAAGATTTAGAAAGGTCAATTTCGGCTAAATCAAGACTCATCCCTTGACTTTTATGAATGGTAATAGCCCAAGCTAAACGCAAAGGAATTTGAATAATCTTAGCCTTTTGCTTTCCTTCTTCTTCAATATGCCAAAATTCATCTTCTACTAAAATCTCTTTACCTGAATAAGTTTCTACCACAGGTTGCCCATTATTGAAATCAATAATTGTACCAAGAGTTCCATTTACATAACCTTTTTCAAAATTATTTTTTATAAACATTACCACCGCTCCCTTTTTTAAACGCAACTCTTCTTGAGCTAAACAACTTTTCTTCAAACCATCTACTAATCTTTTAGTTCCTGTATCCTTCATTTTATAACTAACTAAGGGTGCTGTAATTTTATCTAATTCTTGAAGATTTAAAGAATCCACATCTCTGTTGTGTGTATATAGTTTTGTAGGCGTAAATTTAAATTCAGAATATTTTTGCCTTTCTTTTAATGATTCCCAAGTATTTTCCCCCACTTTATTATCTCTGATTTCATTTAAAATCCTTAATAAAGAATCACCTTCTTCCTGCCTATATTGTTCTTCTAAATAACAAATATTCAAATCCATATCTGTCCAAATACTTGATTTATAAGCAAAATTCATTTCCCCATCAGCTTTATTTATAGGAGGTAACTGAAAAAAGTCTCCACATAAAATAACCTGCATACCCCCAAAAGGAAAGTCATTGTGTTTAAATGCTCTGCAAATTATATCGATTGCATCTAATTGAAAAGAATGTAGCATTGAAATCTCATCAATAATTAGAACTTGGGTATATTTAAATCTCTTTTTTAAATAACTTTTCTCTAACAGAGAATCAACATCTAAAGCTGACAATTTATCTTTAATTCCTAAACCAGACCAAGAATGAATAGTCACTCCGTTCATATGAGTAGCGGCTATTCCAGTTGAAGCAGTTACCCCCACAGGAACAGATTTTTCTTTAAGAAAACTAATATATTGATTAAGTAAATAAGTTTTACCTGATCCAGCAGGACCAGTTAAAAAAACATTTTTACCCATTTTTAAAATTTCTAAAGCTTCAGATTGTAGCATGATAATAAGTTGAAAGTCTGTAATGTCTATAATGTCAAAAGTTAAAAAAGTTTGCTCTGCAAATTTTTTACTTTATAAACTTTACAGACTTTTGACTAGTTTATTAATTTTATATTAATAAACAAATTATATGAACCGAGCATATAATTACGGCATTCGGATT
>JAGLSI010000025.1 GCA_023135835.1 Minisyncoccota bacterium | reverse complement strand
ATTACGGGCTTGATTCTAATGCTATCAAAAAAGCAGTTTACGATTTGAGTATCAAAGGTTAGATTTAAGATTTAAGATTACTTTAGTAATCTGTCATTGCGAGAATAAATTTTCGTAAAAATTTATTCGCGGCAATCCAGTAACCCCGTCGTCATTGCGACCCAGCACCTTGTATATTATGTTTTTTTAATTTTAATAAGGTTATTAACTAGTATAGTAATTTAAACATTAAAAAATTAATTTCAAGGTGCTGGAGAAACAGTCTAGGAATTTGAATAGTTTTTAAAAATTGAAAATTGTGGAATTTGATTAATTAATAGACAAAGTTGGAAAATTTTTAAGAATTACTTTGATTATAACAAATTTCTAAAGAATCAATTATTTTTTTATTTTTTATATTTGTCAGTATTTTAGAATGTAATTTTTGGGATATTTTTTTTAAATAAATTGCCTTACAGTCATTAAGCATTAACCTATTTTGTTGCCCGTAAGTTTCGTAAATAACTCGGCTTACTTCTTGGACACATTTTTCCCGATTTGAAGAAACTCCACCATCTAGAGAACACAAAACAGTTTCAGGAAAATAATATCCTTTTTTTCCAGCTAATAACATTTGTAAAACAAATTTATAATCAGCGGCTATTTGATAGTTTTCATCAAATATTCCTACTTCATCAAACACATTCTTTTTAATAATCATAGTTTGATGCCGAAAAGGCATTTTAAAAAAAGCCACTTTTTCATCACCTTTCTTAGTATAGTCAGGTTTTTCATATCTTGATTTTATAATTCTGTTTGCATGAGTAAAATCAAACTTTTTTGTCTGCAAGACCTTTATGCTTCTTTTAAAATAATCCAAATCAAGAAAAAAATCATCCGTATTCATAATATGAATATAATTACCACGAGATGCCAGGAGCCCTTTATTCATGGCGGAATAAAGCCCAGAATCTCTTTCTGAAACAAAATAATTTATCCACCCCTTACGTTGGTATTGTTTTAGAATCTTAATAGTTCCATCTGTTGAACCTCCGTCAATAACAATATGTTCAAAATCTGCCCAAGATTGATTATGGATGCTAGACATCATTTTTTCAAAGTATTCAAGACGACCATTTTTACAAATATTCAAACAAGGTGTGATTACACTTATCATAAGATCTCTTTGATTTTATTTATATTAATTAATCATTGTCACCTTATAATCCTCAGGAGCTTTTTCTAAATATTCTTCTAATTTCGCCCGAGTTAATAAGCCTTTTTGAGCTCCGACATACTGCACTACACTCATAGAATTTATAGGTCCCCATAATAAAGCTTCCTCTAGACTTTTTCCGTTAGCTAAGGCACTAGTAACAGTTGAGCTAAAAGCATCTCCTGCGCCAGTTCTGTCCAAAGGTTCTTTTTCGTCAGGATACATTGGAACAAATAATATTTTTTCTCCGTCATCAGCATAAGCTCCATCTGGTCCATCTGTAATTATTGCAATTTTAGGTCCTAATTTTCTCATTTCTGCTAAAAGGGAAATGATAGTTTCTTGTTTTTCTTTGCCTATCATTTCGTTGATAATTTCAGGATTTACTTCTCCTAAAATTCTTTTAGCTTCTTGTACGTTACAGAAAAATAATTCTGTGTTTTCATAAAGATTTTTTAATTTTTCATAACCTAATTCCATTTGGAAAGTTCCTGGCTGAAAAGCAAATTTAACTTCAGGATTTTCTTCTAAATATTCTGCTATTTCTAAATGATATGGGAATGAATTTTTAGCTAAAGAACTAAGGTAAATCCATTTTGGTTTTCCTAAATTAGGTAATTTATAATCATATTCTGTATGTTTAACTAAAATAGTTCTTTCTGCTTCAAATAATAAAACAAAGTGATAGTTTGTTTTCTCTCCAGAATGAATTTTTAAAAATTGGGTATTGATATTTTCTTTTTCAAGAACTCTTTGGCATTGTCGTCCAAAATCATCATCTCCCATGTTAGTAACTAAAGCTGAATTAAGACCTAATCGTTTTGCTGAAACGCTTGCATTAGCACTATTTCCTACAGCAGGAATTACCTCTAATTGTTCATAAGGTATTTTGTCAGAAAAAGAAAGGCAAATTTCAGGAT
Organism: Minisyncoccota bacterium; assembly: GCA_023135835.1. Lineage (GTDB taxonomy): Bacteria > Patescibacteriota > Minisyncoccia > Phycocordibacterales > UBA12079 > JAHITU01. The sequence goes on along the minus strand of JAGLSI010000025.1, from coordinate 5,473 downwards.
TTCCTTTTTCTTCTCTAATTCTAGCTGCTTTCATTTGTATAAAAGCATCTATCACAATATCTCCAATGGCTATAAAATCAAATTCATTATTTAACATAATTTAAAAAAATAATAGTTGTTTATTAATAAGTAAGCTTTTGTTTAAATGACTAGTCTATGTTTTGTAGTAATTTTAATCTTTGTAGAACAGTATCTTTAACAGCTTTAATAGGAACAGTCATGTATCTATAAGGAGTTATTTCATTAGGGTTATTAGGAAAATAATTTTCTGTTAAATCAATTAGACTTTCTTTAAAAGCAATTCTTAAGTCAGTACTAAAATGAACGATAACCATACCTGATTTTATTGCTTCAGAAACATCTTCCGTAGCTGTTCCAGAACCTCCGTGTAAAACCAAAGGAATTTTTACTTCCTCTGATATCTCTTTGATTCTTTTTGTGTATAAATTAGGATTTAAGAAGTTTTTTAAAATTCCATGCATATTTCCAATAGCAGGAGACAACATATCAACTCCAGTTTCCTCAACATATTTTTTAGCATCTGCAATTTTTGTAATATTTTCCTCACTAATTTCTATTTCTGAAGGAATCTTATCCAAGAGAGCAGAAGATTCTCCTATAAATCCTATTTCTCCTTCAATTAAAATATCAGGGTTTATGCTTTTTAAAATAGAAGTTGTTTTTTTTGTTGTTTTAATATTTTCCAGAAAAGATAATTTAGAATTATCTACAACTATTGAATCAAAACCAGCATGCATAGCTCTTTCTGCACTTTCATAAGTTTTACAATGATCGGCATTTACAAAAATTGGATAATCATTTTCTTTTTGCAGACTTTTAATAAAAGCTACTATTTGATTATCTCCTAGATACTTTCTTTCATTTTCAGAAAGCCCTATTATTACAGGAACCTTTTCATTTTCTGTGGATAATTCTTGAGCAGCTGCTAATATTCCTTTTAGCATTTCTAAATTAGAAATATTAAAATGCCCTATGGCCGTTTTATTTTTTTGAGCTTTTTCAATCTCTTTTATTAAGGAAAACATAAATAATTTAGAAAGTTAATTAGTACTTTAAAAGTATATCATATTAAAAATACAGAAAAAGTAAGGGAGTGGATTAAATTATCAACGAAGTGATTTGATATTGACTTTTATTTGACTAGAATATATAATAGTTGTTTAATTAGTTCTTTAAATAATTGTAAATGGTCATAGCCAAAAGATTTTATGAACTGAAATCTTTTGGCTATGACCATTTTGGTTGAGCTTCTTAACTCACGGATAGTGAGAAAACTATCAGTAAATAGCTGAAAGGAGAGAAATTATGAAATACGGTAAATTGAATCTGGGGCAAGTAGAAGCGGTTGTTAATAAATTAGGTGGAATGGAAGGAGTACAACGTTTTCTTCGTGACGAAATTACAATCTCCAAACCAACCCGTTCGTGGCGCGAAAAAGATGGTGTCATCCATTTTTCAGTTACCAGTGATGGAACAACTGGTGGAGAATGGATTAAGCGATTAGAAGGCAAAGATTTTCATTTGAGCGATTGTTCTAAACAACTACTCCGCTCTTCAGACTTCAAACCGACTGATAGTATAACAACTGAAGTCGCTGTTCTCAAAGGAGCGTTTTTTAAGGACAAGGATAGGATCACGAAGAAGATCCGAGCCGAAGCTGATAATCGTGGTTTTATTAAACTGAACGCCGAAGTTGCTTGTCTTGTCCGTGAGAAGTTCACAGATAAGGAAATCAAAACCATGGGCTTTGATTGGTTAATAACAATGCATAAACCAATTAAAGACTCTGTTAGTGTTCTGGGCTTGCTTGGTACGGGTTGGGATGGCGGTGAGTCTTGTTTGGGTGCGTATTACGGTGGTCCTGGCAGCTTGTGGGGTCGTGGGAGCGGTTTTGTTTTTCTCGTTGCGCAAGTTAGCTTTGAGGACTAGTATCCTTATCTCTTTTGGATACTTTGTCCTTTGTCCGTTCAAGTTTTCCCGCAAGGAAAAACTTGAACGGATTTTTTTATGTTAAAATATAGAGTATTGAAAAATGTTACAAAAAAAGAATGTTTAAAAGAATTATTGAGGTTGAAGGGAAAAAGGAGACGATGTAATTTATTATTAATAGTTTAATAATAAAAAAGTCCAATATGTTATGAGCGAGTACACTGACTTGTATTTTGACGTATTTTCCTTTATAATCTACTCGTTATGTCATTAATTTTAAATATAGAAAAAAGGGATTTAAAGAATAAATTTCCCGCAGCTAATAAAGTAGAAAGCCTTACAGAATCAATCAAAGGTGTTTTTTATAATAAAAAAGAAGAAAGTACTCCTATTACTATCCCGTATGCTGATTTTAAAAAGGTTCGGAAAGAAGCTGGGGGATCATCTTTAATTACATTAAAAGGTATCGGAGAAGACAAGGAAGTTATTATTCAAGACATAGACTTTGATCCTATTACAGATAATCCTCGCCATGTTGATTTTTATGTAATTGAAAGAGGAAAAGCCATGGAGGCTGAAATTCCTTTAGAATTTATAGGTGTTTCTCCTGCTATTAAGGAGCTAGGAGGAATGTTGGTGAAAGCTTCATATGAATTAAAAATTGAAGTGTTGCCAAAAGATTTACCTAAGATGATAGAAGTTGATATTTCTTTACTATTAGATTTTGATAGTCAGATTTTGGCTAAAGATTTGAAGTTGCCTGAATCAGCTAAAATAATTGGAGATGAAAATGAAGTTATTGCTATTATTACAGAACCAAAAGAAATGGAAGAAGAAGTAATTCCTGAAGCTGGAGATATCGCTGAAGTAGAAATTGAAAAGAAAGGAAAACCTGAAGAAGAGGCTCCTGTAGAAGATAAGCCTTCTGAAAAATAAAAGTTATAAGTTTTAAAAGAAAAATAGGTGTTCGCCGTAGGCGAACACCTATTTTTATAAACCCCTAATCGTAGGCTCTGTTGAGCCTACGATTAGGGGTTTATTTTTTTAATTTAAATAATTAAATCATATTTACATAAGATGATAATCATGATATATTGTTATTAGATTTGTTTGTAATTTTAAATTATTTGTGGATACTTATCTTTAAAAAACTATAAGGGGGTATTGAAATGAGAATTGAAAATATTAGAAAGATTTCGTATTTAAATTGGTTGCCGTCTGTTTTGAAATGGATTGAAGCACTAGAAAGAGTGCAAAGAGAAGAACCTTTTCTTTCTATTGATGGATTTGATGGATTAAAGATTGCAGAAGCCTGTGGTTATTGTGAAGAATTTTCTCCGTGTTCGTGTGGCTGTCCTCTTTATCTAAAAAACAGAAATCTTTTTGGGAAAAATAAGTTGACTAAAATCCCTGTCTGCGTTACTTATTGTAGTCAAACTCATTTTTGGTTATTTATAGATGAAATGCAAAAAAATAAACCTGATTTTGGAAGAGCTAAATATCACTGCAAGGTAATATTAGGTGCTATCTTGGAAGATTGTCCTGATAGGGAAGAAGCAGTTGAAGACGGAATTGTTTTTAATTTTTGATTTTATCTATTCACAAATAAAAGCCCCGCACCTTTTAATAATAAGGTGCGGGACTTTTTATTTTTAATAAGTATTTTAATGTTTCAATCTTCTTGTTATAATTAGGAGCGATGCAAAGAAAAATAAAAATAATATTATTTACTTTTTTATTACTACCTCTAAATCTAATTGCCTTTGAATGTAGTATTACAAATATAGAAGGGAAGTCAGATGCTGAATTAGAAGCCATTTCTTTGCAGTGTGAAAAAGAAGCTTTAGAACAAAAAGTTTTATTAGATGTTAAGCAAAGAGAGTCAGTAACTATAGAAAGGGATATTTCTATTATTGATAGTAAAATTTATAAAACAGATTTAGATATTAGAGCGACTAAGGTTAAAATTTATCAGATAGGGCAAGAGATTGATCAGAAAGAAGTAGATATTAGAACTCTTGCTGAAAAAGCAGAAGAGACTATTAATCATCTTGCTGTGTTGATAAAAAGGTCTAACGAGTTAGACTCCTTTACATATCTAGAAGCTTTACTTTCAAAAGAGTCTTTGTCTAGTTTCTTTATAGATACAGATGATTTTGAAGAAGTTAAAAGGAGTTTAAGTGATAGGTTAAGTGAGTTAAGAGGTGTTAAAGAAGAAACAGAGTCAGTGAAAATTCAATTGGAAGAAGCTGAGATGAATGAACGAGGTTTAAAATTAAAGACAGAAAAAGAAAAGGCTCAAGCAGAAGATTATAAAGATCAAAAAGAAGATTTGCTTAGTTTGAACCGAGATCAAGAAGCTGAGTACAAAGCTTTGATCGCAGAAAAAGAAAGAGTAAAAAATGCAATTAAGAATAGATTATTTCGCACAGTGGGTGGGGTAGAGTTAACTTTCGGAGAAGCCTTAAGATTAATTCAGCCGTATGAAGAAAAAATAGGAATAGAAGCGGCTTTAACTCTTTCTATTTTATCTCAAGAATCAGGCATAGATGGTTTAATTGGAAAGAATCAAGGGCAGTGTACTTATAATGAATCTGCTACAAATAAAGCGGGGACTGTTATGAGTAATACTCAGAAACCAGCTTTTCTATCAATTACCTCTGAATTAGGAATGGACCCTGATACAACCCCAGTATCTTGTCCTATTTATACAGATGGAGCTTATGGTGGGGCAATGGGTCCTTCACAATTTATGCCTAATACTTGGTGGGATGAGAAAAATGGAACAGGTTATAAAAATCGTGTATCTAAAGTTTTGGGGGTCTCAGTTCCCTCTCCATTTAGTAATTTAGATGCTTTTACAGGAACTGCTTTGTATTTAAGCGATGCTATGTATCGTTGCAAAACAGCTTTTTCAGGACAATTTGATTTGTGGAGCTGTTCAGCTGCTAAATATTATTCAGGACTTTATAATACTACAAGTAATACTTTGTTAAAACATATGCGACCAACTTATTCTTATGGATATAAGGTTGCTAAAAGAGCTCAGGAATTTCAAAAAGACATAGATTTACTTAACAATTAAACCCCCTATTTCTTAGTACCCGGGGTACTAAGAAATGGTATAAATATATCTTATGAGAACAATTAAGTTTATAGTTGGTGAATATTATCATATTTATAATCGAGGAACCGATAAAAGGATCATTTTTAATGATAAATGGGATTTGGAAAGATTTTTTCAAAGTATGATTGAATTTAATACCACAGATTCTATAGGGAGTATTTATCAAAGTAAATATCATAAAAAAGAAACTCTTAGTACCCGAGGTACTAAGTTAGTAGATTTTATTTGTTATAGTTTGAATCCAAATCATTATCATTTTATTTTAACTCCTTTAGTAGAAAATGGTATTGAAAAGTTTATACATAAATTAGGAGGAGGTTATACAAGATATTTCAATGAAAAAAATAAAAGAACAGGAGTTTTATTTCAGGGAGCTTATAAAGCTATTCATATTAA
>JAGLSI010000024.1 GCA_023135835.1 Minisyncoccota bacterium | reverse complement strand
TTTCAGACTCTAAAGAAATACAGTGAATTAAAAGCCTATTTCTTTTAATATGCCTTAAAAATTTATGTCCTAAACCTTTTCCTTCAGCTGCTCCTTCAATTACCCCAGGAATATCAGCTAAAATATATCCATAAAAATCTCCCAGATTAGGATCAAGAGTAGTAAAAGGATAATTTTTTACCTTAGCTCTGGCATGAGTTAATTCATTTAATAAAGTGGACTTACCAATATTAGGAAAACCTATAAACCCAGCGTCTCCAATAATTTCTAACTCAATAAAAAACTCTCCGTCAATCCCTTTAGTTCCAGGGGTGCATTCTTTAGGAGTAGTATTTCGTGAACTCTTAAACATCTCATTCCCTAAACCACCTTTCCCTCCTGGTAAAATTAAAACCGTCTCATTTTCTTTTAGTAATTGGAATTTCTTACCTGTCTGCAAATCTGTTACAACTGAACCAATCGGAATATTGATTATTTTATCACTCCCGTTTTTTCCAAACTTAGAGTTCTTCATTCCTTCTTGCCCATCTTCTGCATAAAATTCTTTATTTTGCATATACTGATTAAGTATATTCAAATCCCGAATAGCTCTAACATATACATTTCCACCATTTCCACCATTTCCACCAGAAGGACCCGAGAATTCTTTCCCTCTTAAATGAAGCCAGCGAACTACTCCGTTTCCTCCTTTACCAGCTTTGGCATAAATTTTTATTTCATCTACAAACATAGTTTACATTAAAACATAAAAACACAAGAACACAAGAACAAAAGATGAGCCGAGGGCTCATCTTTTTTGTTTTTATGTTTTAATGCTCTTGTGTTCTTGTAATTTCTACCAAGAGAAGTGAGCAAAAGCCTTATTGGCATCAGCCATTTTGTGTACATTCTCTCTTTTCTTAACAGCTTCTCCTTCGTTTTTATTAGCTAATAGAATTTCGTCAGCTAATCTTTCAGCCATAGCTTTTCCCTTTCCCTTTTTAGCTACCTCAATAATCCATCTCATAGATAAAGCTAATTTTCTTTCTGGTCTAACTTCTCGTGGAATTTGATAAGCAGCTCCACCAACCCTCCTTGACCGTACTTCCATCAAAGGACCTACATTTTTTAAAGCATTATCAAAAATCTCTAAAGGAGTATCTTTATTTTCTCTTTCTTTGATTATATCAAAAGCATCATATACTATTTTTCTAGCAGTATTTTTCTTTCCGCCAATCATAATATAATTAATAAACTTAGCCACTTTAGTGGAATTATATACATTATCTGGACTTAATGGTTTTCTTGCTTTTAATTTTCCTCGCATAATATTTATTTTTCTTTCTTAGCTCCATAACGACTTCGACTTTGTTTCCTATTAGATACTCCTTCAGCATCTAATTTACCTCTAACTACAGTATATCTAACACCAATATCTTTTACTTTTCCGCCTCTCAATAATACAACTGAATGCTCTTGTAAGTTATGCCCCATTCCAGGAATATAAGCTGTTACTTCCATTCCATTTGTCAATCTTACTCTGGCAATCTTTCGTACAGCTGAGTTAGGCTTTTTAGGGTTCTTAGTAGTAACTTTTACACAAACACCTCTCTTAAAAGGAGACTTATATTTTGTAGGTTTATTTTGTTTAGTATTAAAACCACGACCCAAAGCTACTGCTTTCGGTTTTTTGGGTGCACTCTTTCTTTTCTTTTTTAATAATTGATTTACTGTACTCATTTTGTTTTTATTTTAACTGCCTTAATTTACTATATTCTTAATAAAAAAGCAACTGTAATTTGTTCCCAACTTTTGACTTTATGGACTTTATGAACTTTTGACTAATATATACCTATCCCTGTTAAAATGCTAAACAAAACAAATATAATAGGTAAAATTAACTTCCACAAAAAGAAAATAAGGAAAATCAAAAGAATAAAAGAATATCTTTCAATCACTTCTCTAATTTTAATATAACGATAAGGAATTACAGAAAAAAGAATCTTTGAACCATCTAACGGAGGAATAGGCACTAAATTAAAAATCATCAAAACAAGATTTATTAAAACCACTAACTGAGCTGCTTCTAAAAACAAAAGACTACTAATTCCCATATAGGCACTGAAACGAATTATTAAACCAAAAATTAAAGCTACCGCAAAATTAGAAGCTGGTCCCGCAATAGCTACAATAGCATCCCCCCATCTTTGATTTTTCAAATTATAAGGATTATATGGAACTGGTTTTGCCCAACCAAAAACAAAACCTGTACTTATAAAAGCTAAAAAAGGAATTATAATAGAGCCCATAAAATCCAAATGAGCTAAAGGGTTTAGGGTCAATCTTCCTGCATTTTTTGCAGTAGAATCCCCTAATAAATAAGCTGAGTAACCATGAGATACTTCATGAATTACAACAGACATAATTAGTATTAATATTATAAGAATAAAACTTGTATCCATCATTTAAATTTATTTTATGAATTAATTTGCAAAATATACCCTATATGATAACATAAACGAGTAATAAACAAATAGAATTATGTCTAAAATTTGCCCAATCACAAACAAAGGAACAAAAGTTGCTGGAAGATACAGTAACCGTGTTCGTGCTACCGAATTTAACCCAACAGGAAAAGTAAGAAGGAAAGCAAATCTACAAAAAAAGAAAATTTATATTCCTGAACTAGATAAAACAGTAAATCTAAAAATTTCAACAAAAGCGATTAAAACTATCAATAAAAACGGAGCATACAAAACATTAAAAAAAGCGAACTTGATTTAAATTAAAAAACTACCTTCTGGTAGTTTTTTAATATATTAAATTTTTACCATCACTTTGAATAATGATCGTTCCCAACTCATCTGTTCGCAAAACTTCAATTTCAAAATTATTTAAAATATCTAAGACTTCTTGATGAGGATGTCCATAACTATTATCTCCTCCAACAGAAATTACAGCCACTTCAGGACTTGTCATTCCTATAAAATAATCTCCTGTTGAGGTCTTAGACCCATGATGTCCCAATTTTAAAACATCTACATCTAAATTTTCCCCATCTAATGAAATCAAATATTCTTCAATCACCTTAGGGGAATCCCCTGTTAATAAAAAAGAGTTTTTCCCATAGACTAATTTTAAAACTAAAGAAGCTAAATTTGCTTCAAAACCAGAAGCATCTCGGTCGGGAAACAAAACTTCTAAATAAATTCCATCTCCCAGACTTAGGATATCCCCTCTAGTTAAAGTTTTTTCCTCAATTCCTTCCTCTAATATTTCTTTTTCAAATTCTTCGCAAATAGCTTTATCACAATTTACTCCAGAACTAAAAACAAAATCAATTTCATAAGAACTTAAAACTGAAGGAAATCCTCCAATATGATCTAAGTCTGGATGCGACTCGATTAAAACATCAATAGACCTATCATAAAAAGGCATTTGTTTTGCCAACTCTTGTAAAACTTTTTTATTTGAACCAGAATCAAGTAAAATCTGTTTTCCACTAGGAGTTTCAATAAAAATAGAATCTCCTTGACCAATATCAAGAAAAGCTACGGTCATTAATCCATCACGATTTTCCGCTAAAACCCCATACCAAATAAAAATAGTAATGACTAAGAAAAACCCTAAAAGGATTTTCCTTATTACCACTGTTTTTGAATTTTGCATTTTATTTATTCAATAAACTTAAAGGTATCCAATAGTTTGTAAAGTAAGTTTATGTCAACAGCAAAATCATCACGACCATTTTCCTTTAAATAATTCTTTAAATCTTCTAATGAGTCCATCTCCTCAATCGAAATATCTTTTCGTAAAGTAATTCTGTTATTATTTATATCTACAACTTTTAAAGAAATATAAACACTGTCAAGTTTTGCAGACTGATGATTTAAGTGAAATTCTAATTTACCATTATATTTACGATCATCTGAAATATAAGAAAAATCAACTAATTTAAAATCCGCCCAAGAAAAAAAATCTTCCTCTGAAATAAACAAAGATATCTTAGGGTTAATAATATCTATCTCAGTAAAAAATTCTTCTAAATCACGAATTCTTGTTGGTCCTTCATAAGAGATATCACCTGAATCAGGATATTTAAACTCAAACCCAAATTCTTCATTTTTATAAGTTTTCCAATCAACAGTCTCATCTATAATAACTTTTTGGTTATCACCTTCGGCTTGCTCAACAATATCCTGAGTATCATCCAAAATAAGTCCAAAATTATCCTCTGGTACTGTCCCATTATCTTTGGATATATAATAACCACCCCCTAAAATAGCAACTATTCCAACTGCTATCAAAACTCCGACTAAACCAAATCCTTTGTTTGTTTTATTCATAAAATTTAATGTTAATTTATAATTTGAAACAACCTAAGTTTTTCCAAAAGAGGTCCGACCTCAATATTGGAAAAACTAAGGAAAGCTACTAAAGATTACAATTATCTTAATTAAGAGGTCGGACCTCGAAAAACTTGATTATCTTTTATTTAAAGTTTCAGAAATCCCTTTAATTGCCTCCAAAACCTCAACTGGTAACATCCATACTGTTGTATTAGATTGATCAGAACTTAAATCATTAACTGCTTGCAAAGTTCTCAAATGCATTGCCCCAGGAGTAGCACTCAAAGTCTTAGCAGCTGCTGCTAAATTGTCAGAAGCTTCTTTATCTCCTTGAGCTTTAATAATAACAGCTCTTTTTTCTCTTTCAGCTTCGGCTTCTTTTGAAATAGTTCTCTTCAAATCTTCTGGAATAATTACATCTTTCAATTCAACCGACTCAACATCAATTCCCCAAGGATCAGTCAAACCATCAACTCTTGTTTTTATTTGCTCAGCAATTTCTGCTCGTTTTTGCAAAAGTTCATCTAAAGTTCTTTCTCCTACAGCATTTCTCATTGTAGTTTGAGCCACCTGAGAAGTAGCGTAATAATAATCTTCTACTTCCAATACAGATTTAGCAGCATCTACGATTTTATAATAAACTACTGCATTAATTCTCACAGGAATATTATCTTTAGTAATCGCCTCTTGATCAGGCACATCTACAGCTTTAGTTCTAATATCAATTTTTCTTATTGACTGGAAAATAGGAATAACTAATCTCCAACCAGCATCTTTAATCCCAGTAAATTTGCCTAAAGTAAACATTACTCCTTTTTCATATTGGTTTATTTGACGCAAAAGCAAAACTGCTAAAACAATAATGATAGGAATTAGAGTAGAAGGATGAGAAAATACAAAACTTAAATAAGACATAATATAATTAGTCAAAAGTTTATAAAGTTAAAAGTCAAAAGTTTTTATTTTAGAAAAATTTGCGAAGCACATTTTTCCACCTTACGAACTTTATGGACTTTATAAACTTTTGACTTGTTGATTATTTTATTAATAATCAACATTATATCACAAAAAAACTAAATAAAAGGGTTTTCTATAAGCTCTTCTCCAATAGTTGTTTCTCTCCCATGACCAGGGAAAACTTGAGTATTTTTATCTAATTTAAATAATTTATTTTTTATAGAATCCTGCAATTGTTCTGTATTTGAATATGGAAAATCTGTCCTTCCAACACTCCTATAAAAGAGAGTGTCTCCACTAAATAGCCAATCATTTAATTTTACACAAACTCCTCCTTGAGTATGCCCAGAAGTTTCAATTATTTCTAATTCTTTATCTTCAAATTTTATTTTCTGTTCATCTATTAACAGCTTAGCTTTTTTATTTATCACCATAGGATCCCCCATCATCAAAGACCCATTGTTCATCGGATTAATTAACATGTGCTGATCTTTTTCTGAAACATAAAAAGGAACATCAAATTCAGTTAAAAATTCATTTAATCCATCAATATGATCGTAATGCCCATGAGTAATCACCACAAATTCTAAATTTAAATTATTTTTTAAAATGAAATCCTTGTATTCATTTATAGGAGCAGCACAATCTACTAAAAAAGCTTTTTTAGTTTTCTCGTCATAAATTACATAAATATTCGTACTTATAGGTCCAACAACAAATTTTTTGATTTTTAAATTATTCATCCCGTTAGAGATAATTTACAAAAAGTAAATAATCTTAATTTAATTAATAATTTTTAATCCCACTAAATCTCTAACGGGATTCATCCCCAAAATTATACCAAAAAATGTTACTTTTAATAGTAATTTCTTGATTTTAAAACAAAATAGTGTTATAAATAATCATCTTTAATAGATAAATTAAGTAATTAATTTGAGTAGATTTACAAAAATCAACAACCAAATAACATCTTCAGAAATTAGAGTTCTTGATTCTAAAGGCGAAAGCCTCGGAGTTATGCCTACTGAAGAAGCCATTACAAAAGCAGAGGAACAAGGGTTAGATTTAATTGAAATTTCAGCTAATTCAAATCCTCCTATCGCAAAAATAATGGATTATGGCAAGTTTCAATATGACGAAAAAAAGAGAGTTAACGCAGCTAAAGTAAAAGCTGTTAAAACAGAAACTAAAGTTATTCAAATTAAAATAGGAACAGGAGAACATGACCTAAACCTAAAAGCTACTAAAATTTCTAAGTGGCTTAGCGAAGGGAATCGTGTAAAATTAGATTTATTTTTAATTGGAAGGACTAAATACATGAAGTTTGACTTTCTTAAAGAAAGACTAGAAAGAGTTTTGCATTTAGTAGCAGTTTCATATAAAATAACAGACGGTCCAAAAAAGAGTCCTAAAGGATTAACTGCTCTTTTAGAAAGAGATAAGAGTAATTCTTAGACCATTAAAAATAAACAAGTAAAATGAAAACAAATAAATCATATACAAAAAGATTAAAAGTTACTAAGAATGGTAAGATCATAGCCAGAGGAGTTGGTCAGGGTCATTTTAATGCTAAAGAAAGCGGAAATGCTTCAATGAAAAAGAAAAGGGCTCGTGTCCTTTCATTATCAAAAAAAGTAACTAGACAATTTTTACCAAAAACAAAGTAATTTATTAAAATAAATCAGATTTAGGATTTAGGATTTAGGACTTAAGAAAAATATTATGACTAGAGTAAAAAAAGGAACAACTTCACTAAAAAAGAGAAAAAATATTTTAAAAATGGCGAAAGGTCGTCGTTATGGTCTTTCAAGTAAACAACGGCAAGCCAATGAAGGAAATGTTCATGCTGCTATGCATGCCTTTAGACATAGAAGAAAAAAGAAAGGGGTATTTAGAAGATTATGGCAAACACGAATGGGAGCTGCTCTAAAAGAATTAGATTTATCATATAGTAGATTCATAGACATACTGACTAAAAAGAATATCGGATTAAACAGAAAAGTTTTATCAGAAATTGCCCAAGAAAATCCAGAATCATTTGAGAGAATTGTGAATCAAGTTAAATAACAATTAAAAAATTCCATCGGCTCATTTTAGTGAGCCGATGGAATTTTTATTTTAAATCTTTTTTAAGAACATATTATAATCTTGAAAACAAAGCTTAAATGGCTTATACTGATTTAAATAATTATATGAAGCAAGCATATATTTACATCGTTCGGATTATATAAAAATATATTATTACATAATCATTTTTATAAATCCTCACTCGAAATTATCAACAAATAAGAACCTCTTAAACCCCTTAGAATTTTAAAAATTAAATGAAATTCGAGGAAGCAAGGGAAAATATTTTGAGCCGTATTTCAGATACGGTGAAAAATATTTTCCCGAAGCTGACAAAGAAGTTCGTTAATTTTAAAAATTCTAAAATGAAATATATAATTGGTCATTTGAACCCCGACACAGACACAATCTGCTCAGCCCTAGTCTATGAAGACTATTTAACTCAAAAAGGAGAAGAAGTTAAAGCTTATGCTTTAGGACATCTTAATAATGAAACTAAGTTTGTTTTTGAAAAATTTGGGGTAAAAGCTCCAGACCATGTTCACGAAATACCTAAGAACTCAGAAATTATTTTACTTGATCACAACGAGGAAACTCATAGTATTCACAATATCAATGAATTAGATATTGTAGAAATTATTGATCACCACAGAGTTAAAATAGAAACTGATAAGCCAATTAGAATTCATATTGAACCTTTAGGTTCATCTTGTTC
>JAGLSI010000023.1 GCA_023135835.1 Minisyncoccota bacterium | reverse complement strand
GCAAATTAATTTTTTAAAAAAAGTTTGGCCTGGAAGAGTTACAATTATTTTAAAAAATAAATTAGGCGAAAAGATTTCTTTTAGAATTCCTGCTCATAAAAAATTACGAAAATTTATTAAGCAAGTTGGTCCTATTATTTCTACATCAGCTAATATTTCAGGAGAGAAAAATGTCTTAAAACCAGATGATTTAAAACAATTTATCCAAGATAAAATAGACTTTTATATTGATGAGGGGGAATTGAAAGGAGAAGCATCAAATATTTTAGAGTTTCTTAGGTAGCGATAAAAATAGATATCCACAAATTTACCTATTTGGATAATTTAAATAAGTAATGTAATCTTATAAATAGAGATTTGTAGTTTAAAATTGGGGAGGTGGATGTATGGATAATAGTATTTTTGTAGTAGTGGTGTGGTTATTGTTTGTTGCTATTTCTTTGTTAATTTTTCCTAGATTATTAAGGTGTTTTATCGGGAGTAAGGTAGTAGTTTTTTGGATGAACCTTATTTTTAACCTTCTTTATGCTTCTTCCTCGTTCTTTGTCTGTTGGTATGTTTCAGTAAGAAAAATTCAACTCGTATTTTTCTTAATAGGGTGCTTATTTCTGTATCTTTCTTCAGAGATTTTTTTGGAGGAAAAACCTTTGAAAGCTGAAAAAAGTTTAAGTGATTAGTACCCTCTCTCCAACACAAGTCCTCTTACCCGAAATCTCAGGGTAAGGGGCTTTGTTTTTTAATATGCTTGTTATTTTTATTAATTTTAGTAATATGAAATATAGATAGTTAATCAAAAAATTAAAAAAATAAAAGGAGGTATTTGTGAAAATTAAACAAGGCTCAACTCGTTTTGTTGTTCAGGTAGGAGTTGTTGTTTTTAAGTTTCCTAAAATAAGGTTCTTGGGCTGTTTGAAGGACTGTTTCCTCTTTCTTTTTAAAAAGGAAGAAAGAATATTTTTAAAAATTTATTTTTGTTCAGCACCCTTTAGCTCAAGCTACCCAGGATTGTGGTATAATCTTTTTCAAGGAATAATTTCTAATTTCAAAGAATATATGTTTTGGAAGAAATATAAAAATTCTTTTTGTGAACCAACTTATTTTTCTTTGATGGGTTTGTTAAATATTCAAAGATTTTCTCCTGCCTATGATCGTTTTGATACAAAAGACTTTTGGAATGAAATGCAGATGGTTAAGAATTATGACTGGGATGATGGTCATCATTTTTCTAATCCAGAAAACTTTAATATTAGAGACGGAAAACTTTTAATCGTTGATTATTCTGACGAGAGAACTCATAGGGTTATTTTGAAACATGGGCAAAATATAATAAAGCATTTTGCTAAATTATAGAGGAAGACATTTGAGGAATGTCTTCTTTTTAATTAATACTAGATAATAATTTGTATGATATAATTACAGTATTCGGATTATATAAAAATAAAAATATTAGCATAATTTATTTTTATAAATCCTCACTTGAAATTATGGAGAAAGAAATCTATATTATAAAAGCTAATGGGGATAAAGAATTATTTGACCCTTCTAAGTTAGAAGATTCTTTAAGGAGAGCAGGCGCTGATAAACAAGCAATATCTCAAATTGTTACTGAAATAAAATTGTCTTTTACCAAAGATGTTATTACTGCCTCTGAAATTTACAGAGATGCTTTTCGTTTGCTAGGTAAAAGCGATATAGTATCTGCTTCTAAATATTCATTAAGGAGGGCGGTTATGAATCTAGGTCCACAAGGCTTTACTTTTGAAGATTTTATGGGAGCTATTTTTAAAAAGCTTGGTTATAAAGTTTTGTTAAGAAAAAATATAAAAGGATTATGTGTTTCTCATGAAATGGATTTGATAGCTCAAAATGACGAAAAGTTTATAATGAGTGAAATAAAATTTCATAATAAACAGGGTATAAAATCAGATATAAAAGTAGTTTTATATATAAAGGAAAGATTTGATGATATTGCTAAAGGGGAATTTTATAGAAATATAGATAAGAATTTAAAAATAGAAAATTGGTTAATTACTAATACGAAGTTTACTACACAAGCTATTACTTATGCTGAGTGTAATCCAGATTTGAATTTAATGAGCTGGAATTATCCTACTGAAATTAATTTACAAAAATTAATAGAAGAAGCTAAATTATTTCCTTTAACAATCCTGAAATCTTTAAGCTCTAATGATAAAAAAAAGTTTTTAAGTAAAAATGTGGTATTATGTAGAGATTTATTAGAGGGTGGAGATATATTATTTGACCGTGTGGGAATTTCAGCAGAAAAAGCAAAAGGTGTTTTATTTGAAATTAATGAATTACTTACCTAGCTTATTAGGGATTAGCTAATTAGCTAGTTAGTAATAATTAAAAAAATTAAAAGTTAAGATTTAAGAAAAATTTGCGAAGCAAACTTTTCTTCTAAAAGCTATTAAGCTAATAAGCTAAAATATTATGTACGATTTTACAAAACTAAAAGAAGAATTAAAAAACATAGAAAATTGGCTTTCTAAAGAGTTGCTTAATTTAAGAACAGGAACAGCTTCTATTTCAATCTTAGATGATATTAAGGTTGAGAGTTACGGAGTAGATACTCCTGTAAACCAAATGGCAAATATTACAATAGAAGATGCTAAAAATTTAAAAATTAACCCTTATGATTCTTCTCAAATTCAGGATATTGAGAAAGCTGTTACTGATGCTGATTTAGGGGTAGCTGTTTCAGTAGATGGTTCAGGAATAAGATTATCGTTTCCAGATTTAACAGGAGAAAGAAGAGAAGAATTAATTAAAAAAGCTAAGACTCAGTTGGAACAAGCTAAAATTAACGAACGAGGAGAAAGAGATAAAGTATGGAATGATATTCAATCAAAGGAAAAAGAAGGAGAAATTAGTCAAGATGAAAAATTTGTTTTTAAAGATCAAATGCAGGAGATAATTGATGGGGGAATTAAGCAATTAGAATTATTATTAGAAAAAAAAGAATTAGATATAAGAGGGTAATAAAAGAGTTAAAAGTTCGTAAGGTCTATAAAGTCTAAAGTGGAAAAATTTGCTTCGCAAATTTTTCTTAAATAAATACTTTTGACTTTTGACTTTATAGACTTTAGACTAATATAATTATGAGTATTTTAATTTTCATTATAGTTTTAGCTATTTTAATATTTGTTCATGAATTAGGACATTTTATTTTTGCTAAAAAAACAGGGATGTTGGTTGAAGAATTTGCTATTGGTTTTCCGCCAAGGATTTTTAGTAAGCAAAAAGGAGAGACAAAGTATTCAATTGGGATTATTCCATTAGGAGGATACTGTAAAATTTTAGGAGAAGATTATGATGAAGATAAAAATGAAGATAAAAACAGCTTAAATTATAAAAGAAGATTTACTAATCAATCTAAAATAAATCAAGCTATAGTTTTGGTAGCAGGAGTGGCTTTTAATTTTTTATTAGCTTGGCTTTTGTTTTCAGTTTCTTTTATGTCAGGAATGCCTGTTTCAGCTAGTCAATTTAAAGATAAGGTTATACAAGACCCTGCCTTAGTTTTATTAGATGTTTTGCCAGATTCTCCAGCAGCAAAAGCTGGGCTTGAAGTAGGTGATACTATTTTATCTTTGGTTTATGAAGATGAAGGAATTCAGGATATTAAAAATATTGAAATTCCTGTAGCTTTTATTAGCTCTGTTGGAGAAAACGAAATGGAACTTTTATATAAGAGAGGTGAAGATGTTCTTTTAACTAAATTAACACCACAAAAAGATTTATTAGAGGTTGGAAGTGTAGCCATTGGAGTTTCGTTTGATGTAATCGGAATAGTTGAGTTAGGTATTATGGAAGCTATTTGGGAAGGCTTAAAAATGACAGGTTCGTTAATTAAAATTATTACTGTTAGTTTGGCACTCTTTATTTGGGGTATTTTTACAGGAACTAGTAACTTAGCTCAAATTTCAGGACCTGTGGGGATCGTGTCTATGGTGGGGAGCGCCTTTGAGTTTGGTTTTGTGTATCTAATGACTTTTATTGCATTAATCTCAATTAATTTAGGTGTAATTAATTTGATTCCAATTCCTGCTCTGGATGGAGGAAGACTTTTATTTTTAGGTATTGAAGCAGTTAAGGGTTCCCCGATAAAACCAAAAGTAGTAAATCTATTAAATTTCTTAGGTTTTGTTTTGTTGATGCTTTTAATGTTGATTGTAACTGTAAGTGATGTGTTTAAACTTTTTTAATTAGTTAATTAAAAATTTTAAAAAAGTTAGCACTAAAACACAAGAACATAAAAACATTAAAGCAAAATGAACAATCCAAACTTTAAAGATAAATTAAGAATCAAAATACTTATTACATTTTGTATTCAAAGAAGGATATATAACTAAAGAAGATTATACTAAGAGTTTAAAACAAATAGACGAGATAGGGGCTATGCTTTGGACTGAGATATCATCTTTAGAAAAGAAGTTAAAACACAAATAACTAAAAAGTTATTTGTGTTTTAATGTTTTTGTGTTCTAGTGTTTTAATGATTTTGTGCTATAATCCGATTGTTATTGAATATTAATTTTTAACTTAAGAAATATATGAAAACTAGAATTTCAGCTATAATAATTTTAATTTTAACAGTGTTTATTGTTTTGTTTGTTTTTAAAACAGAGGAAACTAAATTTCCATATAAATTTGGTTTAGATATTGCTGGAGGAACACACTTAATTTATGAAGCTGATATTTCAGGTTTAGAGGGTGCTGAAATAGTAGATTCAATGGACTCTTTAAGAGATGTAATTGAAAGAAGAACAAATCTTTTTGGAGTATCTGAACCTTTAGTACAGACAGAAAAGTCTAAATCAGATGATGGTGAAAAAAGCCAAAGGCTTATTGTTGAGCTTCCTGGGGTAACAGATATAAATGTTGCTGTAGAAATGATTGGACAGACTCCATTATTAGAATTTAAATTAGTTAAAAATACTTTTGTTGAATCAGGAGATGAGGAAACAGAGCCACAAATTCTTTTTGAAGATACTGGAATTACAGGGAGAACTATTGAAAAAGCTCAATTACAATTTGATTCAACTTCAGGAGAACCTATTGTTTCACTTTCTTTTAATAAAGAAGGAAAGGAATTATTTGCTAAAATAACTAAAGAAAACATAGGAGAAACTTTAGCTATATTTTTAGATAATTCTCCTATTTCAAGCCCTGTAATTAGGGATGAAATTAAAGATGGAAAGGCACAAATTAGTGGAGGGTTTACTCCACAAGAAGCTAAGTTATTAGTTCGTGATCTTAATTATGGGGCTTTGCCTGTTCCTATAGAACTTATATCTACCCAAACAATTGGAGCTTCAATAGGGGAAGATACTTTAAATAAAGGTATGATGGCTGGTATTTATGGATTGATTGTTGTGATGATTTTTTTGGTTTTGTGGTATAGGCTTCCTGGACTTTTAGCTTCAATTTCTTTAATTATTTATATTGCAATTTTGTTAGCTATTTTCAAATTAATTCCTGTTACCTTAACTTCTGCAGGAATAGCAGGATTTATCTTATCAATAGGAATGGCGGTTGATGCTAATGTTTTAATTTTTGAAAGAATAAAAGAAGAATTAAAAGATGGTAGAGATATTTCATCAGCTATTAAAGAAGGTTTTAGTCGAGCTTGGCTAAGTATTAGAGATTCAAATATTTCAAGTATTCTTACGGCAATTATATTATTTTGGTTTGGAACTTCCTTAGTAGAAGGTTTTGCTTTGACTTTTGGTCTAGGTGTTTTGGTGAGTATGTTTACAGCTATTACTATTACAAGAACCTTTTTATTGTCTATTAGCCCTAAAAAAGATTCTGAATTTAAAAAGTTTTTATTTAACTCTGGTTTAGGTAAATAAGAAATCAAAAAATAGAAAATTCCATCGGCTCATTTTAGTGAGCCGATGGAATTTTTTAAATATAGAAATAACCTCTTTACAAAGCTAACCATGTCTTGTATACTTCAAATAGCAGTAATTAAGTAAAAATTAAATATAAACTTAAACGAGGGAGGATACAATGAATGCACAAGAAATTGCTAAACTGTTGGAAATGGATGAACAAGGAGTTTCTTTTATTCTAAATCCACAGGAAGTGGTAAATGCTCTTACAACAGCTCAGGAAGCTAAAGAGTTGTATGATAGCTGTCCTAGGGGTATGCAATTAGCTGTGGTTGAGAAGTGGAAGGAGCTTACAAAAGAAGCAATTCCTTGTCTCAAAACAGCTCAGGAAGCTAAAGAGTTGTATAATAGCTGTCCTAGGAGTATGGAGTCAGCTGTACTTGAGAAGTGGATAGAATTTACTGTTCCTTTTCTTACAACAGCTCAGGAAGCTAAAGAGTTGTATGATAGCTGTCCTGAGAGTATGCAGTCAGCTGTACTTGAGAAGTGGGAGGAGCTTACAAAAGAAGCAATTTCTCGTCTCAAAACAGCTCAGGAAGCTAAAGAGTTGTATAATAGCTGTCCTGAGAGTATGGAGTCAACTGTGATTGAGAAGTGGATAGAATTAACTGTTCCTTTTCTCACAACAGTTCAGGAAGCCAAAGAGTTGTATAACAGTTGTCCTGAGAGTATGGAGTCAGCTGTGATTGAGAAGTGGATAGAATTTACTGTTCCTTTTCTCACAACAGCTCAGGAAGCTAAAGAATTGTATGATAGCTGTCCTGAGAGTATGCAGTCAGATGTGATTGAGAGATGGGTAGAATTAACTGTTCCTTTTCTCACAACAGCTCAGGAAGCTAAAGAGTTGTATAACAGTTGTCCTAGGGGTATGCAATTAGCTGTGGTTGAAAAGTGGATAGAATTAACTGTTCCTTTTCTCAAAACAGCTCAGGAAGCTAAGGAGTTGTATCATAGCTGTCCTGAGAGTATGGAGTCATCTGTGATTGAGAAGTGGATAGAATTTACTGTTCCTTTTCTCAAAACAGCTCAGGAAGCTAAGGAGTTGTATAACAGTTGTCCCGAGAGTATGAAGCCTTTGATTATTAAGGCTTTAGAAAAAATGTAAACTTACCACACAAAGAAAAACCACATTTTCTTTGTGTGGTTTTTCTTTGCATGAAGTTAAAAAATTACTTAATTTTTAATTTTTTGATTATTATTAAATAATAAGGTAATATTATGGCTATATGAAACAATCTAAATTATTTACCAAAACTAGAAAGGAAGCTCCAAAAGACGAGGTGTCTAAAAATGCTCAACTTTTAATTAGAGGAGGTTTTGTTAATAAAGAAATCGCGGGTGTTTATTCTTTTTTACCTTTAGGTCTAAGGGTTTTAGAAAAAATAAATAATGTTATTAGAAAAGAAATGAATGCTATTGGGGGGCAGGAATTATTTATGACAGTATTGCAGGATCAGGAGGTTTGGAAGCAAACAGATAGATGGAGCGATGAAGTGGTTGATAACTGGTTTAAAACTAATTTAAAAAACGGAACTGAGTTAGGGATGGGTTTTACTCATGAAGAACCTATTACAAAAATGATGAAAAATCATATTTCTTCGTTTAAGGATTTGCCAATTTCTGTTTATCAAATTCAAACTAAGTTTAGAAATGAAGCAAGAGCTAAGAGTGGAATTATGCGAGGAAGAGAATTTTTTATGAAAGATTTATATTCTTTTGCTAAGAATGTAGATGAACATAATGAATTTTATGAAAAATCAAAAATAGCTTATAAGAATATTTTTAATACAACTGGTATAGGAGATATAACTTACATGACCTTTGCTTCAGGCGGAACTTTTAGTAAGTATTCTCATGAATTTCAAACTCTTTCATCTGCGGGAGAGGACATTATTTATATTTGTGATAAATGTTCAATAGCAATTAACGATGAAATTATTGATGAACAAAAATCTTGTCCGGAATGTGGTAATACAGAATTAAGAAAAGAAAAAGCTGTAGAAGCAGGGAATATCTTTTCTTTAGGAACAAAGTTTTCTAAAGCTTTTGATTTAACTTATAAAAATGAAAAAGGAGAAGAGGATTTAGTTGTAATGGGTTCTTATGGTATTGGCCCTGGGCGTTTAATGGGTCTTATTGTGGAAGTTTTATCAGACGAAAAAGGGATTGTTTGGCCTGAAATTATTGCCCCTTTTAAATTTCACTTATTAAGTTTGGGACAAGATTCCTCCAAAGGCGGACCAAGGGAAAAAGCAGAAGAAATTTATAATCAATTAAATGAAAAAGGAATAGA
>JAGLSI010000022.1 GCA_023135835.1 Minisyncoccota bacterium | reverse complement strand
GTATCATCTCCAATATCCAACTTCGTCCCAGGTGCAGTCGTTCCAATTCCAATATTACCATTCGCATCTACTCTCAAAGCTTCCGAACCTGCAGTAGTAATCCCTAAAGCGTTTATTCCTGCTCTAAATAATCCTGTATCTGTATCAGCAGTAAAAGTATAACTTGGACTAAGAGCTGTTCCATCAGAAGCTAAAAGAACTCCTCCTATTTGAAAATCCCCTGTTGTTGAAGCTTGAGCAAATTCTATTGTACTAGCATCCAAGAAAAGGTCTCCGTCAATTTCTACATCTCCAGAAAAAAGAACATCCTGAATTGAAGAAAGTCCATGACTGGTAGAATTTGAACCAAAACTAGAATAAGCTTTGGTTGTCGTATCAGCCACCGTTAATGAATTCCTAATTAGAGTTGCGCCATCTACATCTAATTTCGCTGATGGGGAAGTTATGCCAATTCCAACGTTGCCTGAATTTAAGATTCTTAACGCCTCTGAGTTATTTGTAGAAATTCGCAACGAATCATCGTTGTCGCTATAAATAATTCGTCCCGCATCACTATCAGAAGCACCACCAAAATAAATTGATGATTGTCCTGTATTATCACTTGTAATATATTGAATCGGATTTGATGAGCGTAAATGCAACAGACTACTTGGAGAAGTCGTCCCAATCCCCACATTCCCTCCATCCTTAACTGTGAAAACTTCAGTCGCTCCATCAAATAAACTTAAAATATTTCCTACTCCTGACTGTACAACTGAAAGTAAGGTACTAGCTGAGCTAGCAGACATTGTGTCGGCTTCATCTGAACGCAAAAACTGAGTAGAATCCAAACCATCTAATTGATCAGCTTCAAAAGCAGAAGGAACTGAAGCAATTTGTTTTCTAGGAGTCATTTCCCCGTCCCAAGAAGCTGTTCCTGTTCCCCCAATGTTTACTCCCAAATATAAATCTTGATTAAAATCTACTCCTGCAATTGAAGTTATATTTCCAAGCAAAACAGAAAATAATCCACTAGCCACAGTTACTTTATTTGTTAGTGTTAAAGTCTCTGTCCAAATAGCAGTCCCTCCTGAAGATACGGTATACAATTTAAACTCCATATTATAATCTCCATCAGTTACACCCACACCAGCTGAATCAGTTAACTTTCCTTGATAATTTATTTCAGGATTAAAAGCTGATTGAACAAAATTTATAGGAGCAGAAATCAAAGCAATTAATAGAAAAAAAGCAGTAAATAAATGGCTCAATTTAGTGAGCCGTTTATTTACTGCCTTTTTATCAATTATTTTTATTTTTTGAGTTGATTTTTGCACAATAAATTAAGGGTTTTTAGAACTTACTTACAGAAAACAAACACCAATTTCAGGCACTATTCTTATTTAATATTATACCTTATTTAGACCTTTAATTTTTTGTAAAATTGTGGATAAATATCCCAAATAAATGGCTTAAAACAAGAACAATCCATCGGCTCATTGGTTAGCCGATGGATTGCTATAAAAACCTAATTACAGCGCTCCAAGCGCTGCAAGATATGGATAAATAAAAAATAAAACAGCGCTTGGAGCGCTGTAACTATTTATGATACTTAAAACATTACAAATTTTTTAATTTAATTTCTCAATTAACAACCTTTGGAAGTCCGACACCTAAATAGTTTAGAGTTTTTCAATTAACAAATCTTCATCAAAATTAATATCATTGCCTGTTCTTTTTTCTATAATACCCTCAGCTACACTTTTAGCAAATTCTTTATAATCTTGAATATTTTTATATCTCTCCAAAATGATTTCTTTATTGCAAATATTTTCTTTACTTTCTCCTAAGAATTCCTCCCAACTACTTTTATAAAATAACTTTTTATTTACAATACTTGCAGCGCTCCAAGCGCTGTTTTTAATGTTTTTACTTTTACCCTTGCTTTGAAAATGGATTCTATTATTTAAATTTATATAAGCACTTATATACATTAAATAATCATCTGTTTTTATAAGGATTGATTTATATCTACCTTGAAACAAGACTCCTGTTCTTTTATATTTTTCATTAAAATACATAGTATATCCAGCCCCTAGTTTTTGCATAAATTTTTCTATTCCACCCTCAACTAAAGGGGTTAAAATAAAGTGATAATGATTAGGGTTTAAACTAAATACAATTATATCAACTAACTTAAAACTTGTACCTGCAGCGCTTGGAGCGCTGCAGGTACGGAGACTTCCTATTGGTTCAATATTATTAAATTCTTCCATACCTTGCTGGAATCTTTGCAAATCAAATTTATCTATAAAAATAATTCTTTTATCAGTTCCTCTATTATAAATATGATAATATTGTCCAATTATAAAGGGGTCTTTTCTCATTAATTATAATATACCACATCTTGCAGCGCTCCAAGCGCTGCAAGATGTGGATAAAATAAAACAGCGCTTAGAGCGCTGTAAGGTTTTTAAAACTATTTATTTTGCTTTTTGCAAGCCTTTAAAAATTCTGTAAATATAGGGTGCGGATTTAAGGGTCGAGCTTTATATTCTGGATGAAATTGTGTCGCTACAAAAAACGGATGATTCTTCCCTCCTTTAGATTTATTTGCAGCGCTTGGAGCGCTGTTTTTATCTCCAAGTTCTAGAATTTCCATTAATTTTCCGTCAGGAGATGTTCCTGAAAATATCAAATCTTTTGATATTAGTTTGTCTATAAAATCTGGATTAACTTCAAATCTATGACGGTGTCTTTCTGAAATTTTATCTTTACCATAAGCCTTTCTTGCAATAGTCCCCTTTTTTAAAATAGCAGGATAAGCCCCTAACCGCATTGTCCCTCCATAATCTTTATTTTTCATCAACTCTTTTTGTTCAGGCATTATATCAATAACTGGATATTTAGTTTTAGGATCTATCTCAACAGTGTTCGCATCTTTCATTTTCAAAACATTTCTAGCATATTCTATTACAGCTAATTGCATTCCATAACATAATCCTAAAAATGGAATTTTGTTTTCTCGTACATATTGAATTACTTTTAGTTTTCCATCAATTCCTGATGAACCAAAACCTCCTGGAACAATTACTCCGTCATATTTTTTAAGTGAGGATAATTTAAGATTACCTGTTCCTCCTCGGTGAGCAGATTCAAATTCTTTTGAATTCAGCCAATGTATTTTTGGTTTACAATCAATCTTATAACAAGAAAATTTAACAGCCTCAATTACTGAAATATAAGCATCTGAAAGAAAAAAATCCCCTGAATCAAAATATTTTCCTACAATAGCAATATCTAATTGCTTTCCACCGTTGTGAATTTTCTTTACAAAATTTTTCCAAGTATTTAAATTTGACTTTTTAACTCGTTTTTGTAAGTTTAATTTTTCAACAATCAAATCGCTAATTTTATCTTTTTCAAAATTTAAAGGAACATCATAAATACTTTCTACATCAGGGGCAGAAACAACATTATTTGCATCTATGTTGCAAAACAATGCTATTTTTTCTTTTCTTTTTTTATCCAAAGACACGTCAGACCTCGCTACCAAAATATCTGGCTGAATTCCAACAGCGTTTAAATTCCTCACAGCGTGCTGTGTTGGCTTAGTTTTCATTTCCCCAATATTACTTGGAATAGGTAAGTATGAAAGCATGGTATACATAACATCTTTTGGATATTTATTTTTCAACATTCTAGCTGCTTCTAAAAACAAAACATTTTCATACTCTCCTACAGTTCCTCCAATTTCAATTACAGTAACATCAGCATCAGCCATTTTGGCAGCTTTTTCAATCCTCTCAATTATTTCTAAAGGAACATGGGGGACAACCTGCACACATTTTCCTTTATATTCTAAATTTCTCTCTTTTTCAATTACAGATAAATACACCCTTCCTGTAGTCATGTAATTTATATTTGGTAAATCAATATTTAAAAAACGCTCATAATTGAGCATATCTTGATCTGTTTCATAACCATCATTTAAAACAGCAACCTCTCCATGTTCTGTTGGATTCATAGTTCCTGCATCAACATTAACATAAGGGTCAATCTTAATAGCAGTTATTTTTAAACCTCTAGCTTGTAAAATTTTTCCAATAGATGAAGCTGTGATTCCTTTTCCTATTCCTGACATTACCCCTCCTGTAACAAAGATATATTTATGATTTTTCATATTGGATTTTTAAATAAGTTTGCCTTTAATTTATTTAATTCTAATTCTAACTTATCAAGATTAAAAAAACTAATTATTTATTAATTGGAATATTAAAAATAAAGAGAGTCAAATTTAAAACCTAGACAAAAGGGCGAGGCTTTAGCCTCGCCCTTTTATTTTCATATTATTAAACTTTCAAATATGTCCTTACCGCAAAAATACTAGAAACGATTCCCAAGGAAGAACCAATTCCTACTAAAATAAAGAATATTGAAAAAATATGTGAATTGAAATAAGAAAGTAAGTCCAAGAAAAACATATTTTCAATAAAAGGATTTGTCCAAAGTAAAATTAAATAGAAAATTATTGTCGTTGATATCGCTGAGGTTAACCCGTAAAAAAATCCTTCTATTAAAAATGGTCCCTGAATAAAATTATTATTAGCCCCCACCAACCTCATTACTCCAATCTCTTTTCTAGAAATAAAAATAGTTAGACGAATAGTATTAAAGGTAATCAATATTGAAACTATTATAAGTATAACTGCTGAAGCAAATCCAAAATTCTTTACAGCATTAATTATTTTATTTAACTTATCAATTGCTATTTTATTATTATAATAATTAACTTTTTCTATAATATTATCACCATACCCTAAAAGCACAGCTTCCGATTCTAAAAACGAAGCAATTCCAGCATATTGACTAATTTCTTTGGCCTTAATATTTAAAACAGCTCCTAAGGGATTCTCATCTAATTCCTCCAAAGCTTGTAAAGTTAAATTATCATCTCTATGTCTTTCTCTAAAATTAAGTAGAGCTTGTTCTCTTGAGATATATTCAATATTATCCACCTCAGGCAAAACTTCTAAGGTTTCTTTTAATTGAAAAATTTCATCAGGAGATGCATCTATTGTTGTATAAACATTAATATCTATTTTATTTTTAATTTGATCCAGCGCAGAACTTAACAAAACATTACTTAAAATTAATGCCAAAATAGTTGTTAAAGTAGCTATCATTACGAAAATAGCAGAAAAAGAAACCAGTGAATTTCTACAAAAGTTTACAAACCCTGTTTTAAATATTCTTTTTATATTTGTTATAAACATATAATAATTTAGTCAAAAGTTTATAAAGTCAAAAGTCTATAAAGTCTTAATAAACCCTGATAATAATTTTGAAACTTCAATTGATAAATAATAATTTTCTTCAAATTGTTTTTGTGATAAGTAATTAAGTTCTAATGCTACAGACAACATAGACCTTACTTCCCCACAGGAACCTTTAGCTATAAACAAAAAATGTTTAAATTCTTTATCTCCTCTCCTCTCAAATCCTTCAGAAATATTATTCATTATTGAGACAGAGGCTCTTTGAATTTGATCTCTAAATCCATAATCTCTATTATTATCAAAGTTTTTATAAATATCAACAGTTAAAGTTTTTGCTTTTTGCCACGATATCATATCTTCAAATTTTTCAACTTTCATAATTTTAACTTTATAGACTTTATGGACTTTATGGACTTTTGACTACTTTAATCTCTTTTAGAGATTAAAGTTGATATCCTCCATTTTTATCTCTTACAATCTTACCTTTTTCCATAGTAATAACTCTATTATTTCCAAGTAAATCTATAACTTCTTTATTGTGCGTTGTTAAAATAACAGTGGTACCTAACTCATTAATTTTCTTTAAGATATTAATAATATCCTTCATGTTGTGTGGATCTAAGTTCCCTGTTGGCTCATCAGCAACCAACACATCGGGCTGATTTACAATAGCACGAGCAATCGCCACTCTTTGTTGTTCTCCTCCTGACAATTCTCTTGGGAAACTCCACATCTTATCTCCTAAATCAACTAAATTTAATACATGGGGAACATCAGAACTAATTTCTGCATCAGTTTTCCCTGCTGATTCCATAGCAAAAGCTACATTCTCATAAGCAGTCCTATTAGGAAGTAATTTAAAATCTTGAAAAACAGTTCCTATTCGCTGACGATATTTACCCATCTTGCTGTTTTTTATTTTATTGATATCAGTTGACTCAAAAAAGATATAACCATTTGTGGGAGTTTCTTCAGCTAAAAACATTTTTAATAATGTAGTTTTTCCAGCACCAGAATAACCTACAATTGAAACAAATTCTTCTGGTTCAATAGTTAAGCTTAAATCATCTACTACTTTTATTTTATCTTGATATATTTTTGTAACTTTATCAAAGTAAATCATAAATTAGTCTAAAGTCTTTAAAGTCTATAAAGTCAAATGTCTTTAAAAATCACTCTGTGATTTTTGCTTTACGGAATTTTGACTTTTGACCTTTGACTCTGGTTTATTATAACAAAAAAATATTTTGAAAGGTAGTGGGGGAAAACTGAATTACTCAGCTTCTGCCAAAGCATCAACAATAGGCTCTATATTTCCTGCCAAAATCTTTTCTAAATTATGCCAAGATTGCTTAATTCTGTGATCTGTAATTCTATCTTGAGCATAATTATAAGTTCTAATCTTTTCCGAACGATCAGCAGTTCCTATTTGAGATTGTCTGTTTGAAGAATGTTTTTGCGCATCTTCTTCGTCTTTCTTTTGTTGTAATTTAGCAATTAACATAGACATGGCTTTTTCCCTATTTTTTGCCTGACTTCTTTCAGCTGTACAACGAACATCTATTCCTGTTTCTATATGAACCAAACGAACAGCAGTTTCTACTTTATTTACATTTTGCCCACCAGCCCCACTAGAACGAGAAAATTCCATTTCATATTCATCAGGAGACAAAGTAATTTCTGTATAATTTCTAATAGGCATAATAGCTACAGAAGCGGTTGAGGTATGAATTCTCCCCATTTTTTCTGTTACAGGTACCCTTTGCACCCTATGAACTCCCGTCTCAAAACGAAGTTTTTTATAAACATCCTGTCCTTTTACTTCAAAACTAGCTTCTTTATATCCTCCTGAGGGGCTAACGGAAGAACCTAGTAATCTAAAACTCCAACCCTCTTTTTCTGAAAATCTTTCGTACATCTCAGCTAAATTTTGAGCAAAAAGGGAAGCTTCATCTCCTCCTGCACCAGCACGAATTTCTAAAATAATTTCATTAGGAAATTTTTCTTCTTCTTTTGTTTGCTCAATAATATCTAAAATTTGTTCTTGAATTAACTTCTTTCTTGTTGCAAATTCAACTAACTCTTCTTGAGCTAATTCTTGTAAAGAAGAATCTTTTTCAGCCATTGTTTTAGTTTGGTTTTCTTGATGTAAAATAGACTCATATTCTTGAGCCAAATAAGAAGTCTTTGGATTCTTTTTGTATTCTTCTAAATTAACCAAGTTAAAACCAGCTCCGTCTAAAATTTCAGAATTTTCTATATTTTTATCTGTTTCTTGATTTGTCATTGTATTAAAGAATAACTTAAAACACATAAAAATAAAAGGTGGCGAGCTAAAGCTCGCCACCTTTTATTTTAAAATTATTTTTTAGCTGCCTTCATTCTAGCTTTGAATTTTTCTACTCTTCCAGCTGTATCTAATACTTTTTCATTCCCAGTGTAAAAAGGATGACAATTACTACAAATTTCAACATTAATTTCTTTTAAAGTTGAGCCCACTTCAAAATCTGCCCCGCAGGCACATTTCACTTTAGAATTATCAAAATATTCTGGATGTATATCTTTTTTCATGATGAATAATTATACATTTTTTTAGTTAAAAAGCAATAAAACCACCAAAAGTCTTAGTACCTCGGGTACTAAGAGTTAAATTGTTTCAATTAATAAATCTTCATCCAAACTCAATTTATCATTTAGTCTTTTACTTATAACTCCTTTTTTTACACTCTTTGCAAATTGTTTATATTCATTAATATTTTTATATCTATCTAATAAAATAGATTTATTACAAAAATTTTCTTTATTTTCTCCGACAAATTCTGCCCAGCTACTTTTCCAAAACATTTCTTTTTTATCCATTCTCTTAGTACCTCGGGTACTAAGAGAATGGATACTGTAATTTAAATTAATATAAGCTCCTAAATAAGTTAAATATTTATCAGAATTAATATGAATAGCTTTATAAGCTC